>JAUWRE010000036.1 GCA_030610725.1 Candidatus Aerophobota bacterium
ACCGGAATAACCATTACTCCTCCTTCCTCTAGCTGGTCTGTTAAAGGTCGAGGTATATCTCTAGCTCCTGCCGTTACCAGGATTCTATCATAAGGAGAAGACTCTTCCCATCCCAGAGTTCCGTCGCCGAGAAGAATCTTAACATTACTATACCCCAGCTTCTCTAAGAGCTTTCTCGCTCTTTCGGCCAGAGCTCTCATTCTTTCCACGCTATAGACTTTCCTAGCCAGTTCAGCAAGAATAGCTGTTTGATATCCGGAGCCTGTCCCTATCTCCAATATCTTCTCATCACCTTTTAATTCTAGGCTCTGAGTCATTAAAGCAACCATATAAGGCTGGGAGATGGTTTGCCCTTCCCCAATAGACAGGGGAAAATCCTGGTAGGCGTTATTACGCACCTCAGAAGGAACAAACTTCTCTCGCTCTACCTTATAGAATGCTGCCAGAACTCGCTGGTCGGTAATTCCCCGAGCAATGAACTGGTCTCTCACCATTCGCTCCCGCAGCTTCTTATAATGCAACTCTTCCCCCCTCTTACCTTATCATAAGAGTAAGCCCTGTCAATTCCTCCTCTTAGTTTAGAACTTTTTTGAGCTTTTTATCCTTTATTAGAATTCTTTTTAGAATCTGATGAAGAGCTTCATCCTTTACTCCTTGTAAATTCCTTCCTATCTCATCCAGTTCAATCTTTTCTAATTTCACTCTTTTTGTGACAAGAGGCTTTCTTATTTTTCCTTTTGTACTCTTCTTGATTTCTCCTAGCCGAAAATAGATATCCTTTATCGGTTTGCCTCCCTCTTTTTTGTTGAACTCCGCTATCATTTTATCTTTAAGATAGGTCAGTTGAACTAGCCAGCCTGAATTATCCACCCTGACAAAAAGTTTACCCTGTTTTATCGACAAGGGATGAGTATGTCTATCTATTTTTTTGCCTACTACTTCTTTCCACAACCCTAGAACACTCATCTCTTTCATTTTTTTACTTATGCCTCGTCTACTGAATACTCTTCCCAACACCTCGCCCACAGGAGAAGGAAAGCTATCACGCTTCATACTTGCCTCCTCACATTGTTCGCTTTTACCTGATAGAAATAAGTCTCTTCCGATACGTTATTCTTAAATAGGGAGAGATTGGTAGCGGTGAGAAAAACCTGACCCTGACTCTTAATTAAATTTAATAATAATCTTTGCCTTGCTGGGTCAAGCTCGGGAGCAATATCGTCTAACAGACTTAGAGGATAATCCTCTTCCTTTGACTTAACTAGCTCAAGCTCGGCTAGCCTCAAGGAGAGAGCAGCCATTCTCTGCTCTCCTTGAGAGCCGAAAGGACGCAGACTAACTCCATTTCTTAAAATAAGAAAGTCATCTCGATGGGGTCCCACCAGGGTCACCTGTTGCTCCATTTCCTTTTTTCTCTTTAGCTCTAGCTCTTTGCGAAAAATAGTCTTAATCTCTTCCAGGGTGAGGGAAGAAAAGTCACCTTTTAAAAAGGAAGACTTATAGACCAGGCTGGCCCTACACTCCTTACCATTTATCTTTGGATAAATAGTGGTAAAAAAAGAATTCAACTTTCTCAGCCCTTCCAAACGTATCTTGACTATTGTTGAGCCCGTATCTATTAACTGCTCATCCCAGCTCTCTAATTGCCCATCGGTTCGTTTGTTCTTTTTGGCAAAAAAAAGAAGATAATTTCTTTGAGAGAGTATTCTCTGATAGGAAGATTTGAGGTAAGGATAACGAGGGTTAAACAGGGGGAGTTTGGCATCTAGAAAATTTCTTCTCTCTAGCGGAGGACCTTTAATTAGCCAAATATCATCGGGGGAAAAAACAACCATCCATAACCACTTGCTGGAATCTCTCAGGTTTACTCGGTGAGAATTTACTTTTCTTATTTTAGAATTATTGCGGGAAAGAACAAACTCATAGTCCAGGAATACTTTCCTCTTACACCCTTCTCCTTTCAGATAGAGACCCTTTTCTTCCCACTTAATCAGTTCCTCATCACAGTTTGTGCGATAAGATGAACCATGCCCCAAGCAGTAGAGGGCCTCGATTAAATTAGTTTTACCCTGGCCATTGTCACCCCAGAAAATATTCCAATGGGGACAAAATTCTAAATTCAGGGTTTCAAAATTACGAAAATTTGATAAAAATAGACTATTTAACCGCACTTTGATTTCTTGAAATATCTACTCTGCTTCCTCCTCTTCTTCTTCTTCCATGCCTCGTAATCTCACAGGCATCAGCACACAAATATGGTCTTTATTCTCGCTGGGTCTGATCACCCCGGGACCTTCAGAATCTGTTAGCTCTATCCGAACCTCTCCTTTTTCTATATTTTTTAATATATCCAGAAGATAAGCAGAGCTAAAGCCTATTTCTATTTCCTCTCCTCTTTCCCTTCTTACATCAATTTCCTCATAGGCGTATCCCAACTCAGCAGCCTCAGCGCTAATAAGAAGAGTGTTTTCCTTCAATTGAAATTTGAGAAGACGGGATTTCTCATCTGCGAGAAGAGAAACTCGCCTGACGCTTCTCAATAAATCATCTCTATCAGCTAATATGGCTATACTGAACTCAGTAGGAATTACTTTTCTATAATCAGGAAATTTAGCATCGACCAATTGGGAGATGAGAAGAATATGGTCCATTTCGAAAAATATCTGTCTCTCACTCACCCCTATTTTTACCTCTTTATCTCCACTTAAAATTCGTGCCAGTTGCTGCAATGCTCTCAAGGGAATTATAGCTTCCCCAGAGGAGAGAGAGGAAGAAGCTAAAGAAAGGTGAACAAAAGATAGACGTCTTCCATCAGTAGCCACCAATTTCGCATCCTTTTCTTCAACCTCAAGATAAGCCCCATTTAAGTTTTGATGCGTCTCATCCCGTGAAGCAGCGAAAACTGTCCGTTGAATCATTTGCCTGAGTTCTTCCTGAGAAAGAGAAAAGAACTTTTCCACCATTATTTGAGGAACTTCCGGAAAATCTTCGGGAGAAAGACCCAGGAGTTGAAACATTGCTTTCTTACACCTGATAGTAGCTTTACTCTTTTCTATCTCGAGTACTACCGGAGCAGAGGGAAGTTCTCTCAAGATATAGAAAAGCTTATCTCCGGGAAGACATATCTCACCCTCCCCCTCAACCTGAGCAGGGAAAGAAGACCGGATAGTAGTTTCCAAATTAGTAGTTGTTAAAGTTATCTTTTCTGGCCCGGCTTCTAATAATACATAAGAAAGAACAGGTAGAGCAGTGCTGGTCAAAGCATTCTGTACTACCTGGATGCTCTCCAGGAAGTCCTCTTTTTTACAATTTATCTTCATAGCTTTCTCCCTTCTACTTTCTTAAATTCAATCAATTACATCTTAGCTCAAATTAGTTCTTCTGTCAAAATACCTCAGGACAATTTCTTCCGTCACTGTATATCGTTGCTAGTTGCTCGTTGCTAGTTGCTCGTAAGAAAAGACCTTAAAATCCACAAAGCGATGCTATTGAGACAATACGATTTACGTACTTCTTTCTCCTTCCCTCGCAAAGAGGGAGCACGAGCAACTAGCAACGAGCAACGAGCAACGGATTTTACAGTTTGACTTATCACCTGCAAGATATTATGATAAGCAAAGGGATGGGGCTACTATATTCAAAAAAGCAAAGAGGTTTATTATGGATTCCCGCCGAACTATCTACCGAATAATAGATGCCAATCTTAATCGTGCCAGTGAGGGACTAAGAGTTATAGAAGATGCGGTAAGATTTGTCCTGGACGACCGCTCCTTTACTGAGGAGCTTAAGGAGCTACGCCATTCCCTGGCAAAAATAGTAGAAGAGACTCCTGTTTTTAGCCGGGAAGAACTGATAAGTTCTCGTAATTCTCAAAAAGATGTAGGAGCGCAACTCGCCGAAGAAAAAAGAGAAGAAATCAAAGAGATGATTAGAGCTAACTTCAAAAGAGTTGAAGAGGCAGAAAGAAGTCTAGAGGAGTTTGGCAAATTGCTTTCTCCCCTTATGGGAGAGCGATTCAGGAAAATTCGTTTTCAAACTTACTGCCTGGAAAAAAAGATAGAAATGAGACTATACAAAAAACATAACTTTAGCCTTTATGTAATCACCAGCTCTGACTTGATAGAGAAAGAAAGCTTTAAGATGAAAGTAAAAGAGACAATAGCCAACGGAGCTACCGTAATCCAACTGAGAGAGAAAAACCTACCCCTAAGAGCCTTTTTGAAAATAGCTCTTTTAATGAGAAAAATAGTCGAGCCCCCTGTTCTCTTTATAATTAACGACAGGGTTGATATAGCCATAGCCTGCCAGGCAGATGGAGCACATATAGGACAGGAAGATATGCCTTTAGGGATGGCTCGACAGATTTTGGGAGAGCACAAAATTATTGGCGTGTCTACTCACTCTGTAAAACAAGCTCAAGAGGCCGAAAAAGAAGGAGCTGATTACATAGCCATAGGCCCTATCTTTTCTACCTCGAGCAAGCCAAAGGCTGGTCCACCTAAAGGCACACAGATAATCTCTCAAGTCAAAGAGTTCATAAAAATTCCTCTAGTAGCAATAGGAGGAATAAATCTGGATAACATAGATAAGACCCTAGAGGCAGGAGCTGATGGAATAGCAGTAATAAATGCTGTATTTCAAGAAGCAGACGTAGGTCTAGCTACAAGAATGCTCTCGAAAAAAATACGAGATACTAACCAGAAATGTTGTCTATAGTAACCCAAAATCCTGAAGCAACTAAACAAGTGGGCAAGAATCTTGGGCAAAATCTCTTTCCAGGGTCAATTGTAGCTCTCACAGGAGAGTTAGGCAGTGGAAAGACTACCCTGGTGCAGGGAATAGGCGAAGGCCTGAGGATTAAGAGTTTGATCAAAAGCCCCTCCTTCGTTATCATCAATGAATATGACGGTCCTCTCCCTCTATATCATTTTGACCTTTATCGTTTAAATAATGCGGAGGAAATCCTCTCCCTGGGTTATGAGGAGTACTTCTATGAAAAGAGGGGGGTTGTGGTTATCGAATGGGCAAAGAAGATAAAGGACTTCTTACCTAAAGAATACTTGGAGATTAATCTTAAAATAGTAAACCTATCTAAAAGGAAAATAAGCGGGCAGGCTTATGGAGCTTCTTATAGAGAAGTGATGAAGGAAATGGAGAAACTGTTTTGTTCCTGTTAGGAATAGATACTTCAGTAAAAAGGGGGATTGTATGTTTGGGAGAAAAAGAAGATATTATAATTCAAAAAATACTTTCTCCTCATTCTTCCTCTCAGCGATTGCTGCCCTCTTTAGATATCCTGCTCAAAGAAAGAGGAAAAAAAATTCGGGATTTAGAAGGTATCGTGGTTATCCTGGGCCCGGGTTCCTTTACGGGCTTGCGAATTGGCTTGAGCTTGGCAAAATCTCTAGCCTTTACTCTGAAAATCCCTCTGGTAGGAATTCCTTCTTTCGATGTCTGGATAGCATCTTTCCCCGGGCAGGGTATAATTTGTCCTCTTCTTCAAGCCTACGGAGGTAAATTTTACACAGCATTCTACAAAAAAGATGAAAGGAAGGTTTACAGAAAAAGTAAATACTTATTTTCCGCCTGGAAAGAAATTGAAGAAAAAATCAGAAAAAGATTTCCTGGACAAAAGATAACCTTCCTTATCCCTGAGGAGTACAAGAATCTAGTTAATAAGATAAAATTAACAGATAATTATTCTTTTTTCTTCCTGGAGGAGACTGCACACCTCAAAACTCTACTTAAGACAGGAGCGAAAAATGTAGAAAGTGGGAAAATAGATGATACCTTCGCTCTAGCTCCACTCTATATATCTTCTCCAGTAATAAAAAAGAGGGGTGAATAACTTGCAGGGGGAGATAAAGATTCGTCGAATGAGAAAAGAAGATATTCTAAGAGCTAGCCACATAGAGAGGCTCTCTTTCCCTAATCCCTGGTCTTCCAATATATTTTCTGTGGAGCTAGAAAAAGAGGACTTTGCCTTCTACTATGTTATGGAATACCGGCATTCTCTGGTGGCCCATGGAGGATATTGGAAAATAAGAAATGAAGCTCACCTGATTACCTTCGCTGTCCATCCATCCTTCAGGAGAAAAGGCTTAGGTAGTCGACTTTTGCAATACCTTCTCAAGGAAATGGAGAAACAAAATCTGGATAAAGTTACTCTGGAAGTTCGCTCTTCAAACTCGACTGCACAAAAGTTTTATCAGGAATCTGGCTTTAAAAGGATAGCTATTCGTCCTCAATATTATATAGACACTAATGAAGACGCTATTGTTTATTGGAAAATCCTACATCCACCTCTCCATTATAAGCCTGCTTAGGAGTAATACCTTTTGCCAATGCTGCCGCTGCCAGAACCTTAGCTACATCACCCACTATAAATGGCAGTGTACCCATGCTCAATAATTCATAGATATTCCTTACGCCAGTAACTACGCTCAACTGAAGAAGTCCGGGCAGGTGAATGAGAACAAAGTTGGCAAAAAACATCAGAACAAAAATTGCAAAAAAACCTCTAGCCCTGACAAATCTATCTATAAAATAACCGATAAACAAGGCTGCTAGAATAAAGCCAATTATGTATCCCCCGGTAGGCCCTGAGATATAAGCTATACCACTTCCTCCTCCGCTGAACCAGGGAACACCGGCAATGCCCGCCCCAATATAGAAGACCTGACTCAAACCACCGTACCATCCGCCAAGTAATACTCCGCTGAGTAATACGGCAAATGTTTGAGCCGAAATAGGCACCGGCGTCCAGGGAAGGGGAATTCTAACCTGAGCTGCTATTCCTGTGAAACATGCCATAGCAAAGGCAAGAATAATCTTATGGATAAGACTTGCCTCACATCGCCATTTAAATAGGTTGTACCTTACATCCTTGTACTTGTCCAGCACCGTCACTGACATATCGTTCTATCCCCTTTAGTTCATAGTTCATTGTTCGTTGTTCATTGACCTGCTAACCCGTTAGCTAACTTGGTTAATTAGTTAAATAGTTAATTTTCCCCTCACCCCATCCCTCTCCCCATTTTAATTTTGGTTAATTAGTTAATTGGTTAAATGGTTAATTTAAACTATCTTGAACTTTGTTTTGATTTTACTATCAGCTTTTTTGAATTTTGGTTTTTTGAATTTACTATGAGCTATGAGCTATCAGCTAATATGCTATGAGCTAACTTAACTCACCAATTAACCACTCACCATCTTATTGGTGAGGGGGCACGAGCAACAAGAAACTAGCGACGAGCAGCGAGTCAATAGCGGATAGAAAAGCTGGTAAATTCTCCTTTATAATCCTCCCACTTAACCTCCACGTCTTCTATTATAGCAGCCGGGGGGCCTTTGTAGCACCAACTAATCATCTTTTGGACAGCCTTTTCTTCTCCTTCAAGAACAGCCTCCACCCTACCATCCCATCTATTTTTCACCCAACCGACTACACCTAACCTGTAAGCCTGGCTGCCAGTCTCAGCTCGAAAAAAAACGCCCTGTACTCTCCCTTTAATCAAAACATGAGCTCTTAGCTTACCCATCTTTAATCCAAAACTTCCTTTTTATGAAATTATCTCAGGATAATTTCTCTCTGTCCCTTGATTCCTTAAATTGTTTCATGAATATCCTAATACAATTTAATCAAAAATCAACCGTGCTTGACTCAAAATGATTAAACTATATAATTGAAAAACAGTGGAGGGAATAAATATGATTCCGTTAGGGCTAATAATTGTTTGCGTTGTGATTTTGCTTATTTATCTTAAAAAAAAACCAAGAAAAGAGCGTCCGTTAAGCGAGATAGATGCCAAGGTCGAATCCTATCGAAAAGAAACAATGAGATTCTTAAAAGAGATGAAGCAGGGAAGAAGTCAGACGAAGATAAGAAGATTACAGATAGAGACGGAG
The DNA here is from genome assembly GCA_030610725.1 of Candidatus Aerophobota bacterium. Lineage (GTDB taxonomy): Bacteria > Aerophobota > Aerophobia > Aerophobales > AE-B3A > AE-B3A. The sequence continues at coordinate 7,909 of JAUWRE010000036.1, forward strand.
AGATTCAAGAAAGCCGGGCAACTTGATATAATTCTGGAAAAAGCAGAACAGGAAAGGAAGGCGAAAAAGGCAATCGACTACTATCTGGAGGCATTTTCTTTCATCAGCAAGAATAACTTTGAATTAGGGAGAAAAAGTGAAATCGAGGACAAGATAAAAGCTCTCCAGGAAAGAATACAACCAAGCATCTCCTCCCAGAAAAGATAAAACATATCTCTTTTCTATCATTCCCTTTTGTTTGTTATTCTATAGTGGATTTGGCCTTAGCTCGCTCGGATCTTACCCTTTCAGGTGCAGGCAGTTCTCTTCCACCCCTTACTTTTCCTGTCCAAAACTTATCGAACATTTTACCGATATCTCTTTCCATACAATACAAATCACGAAATGGATCCCATAGAACCATTTCTCCCACCTCCTTAAAGGTTTCTCCTACTCAAATTGAGAGATAATTTCACATATCTCCTCCAGAGCAGAAGAA
>JAUWRE010000190.1 GCA_030610725.1 Candidatus Aerophobota bacterium
CTGCAAGGTTTTCGAGCCCACCGCGTTCTCCAGGTAGTTCCTCCTGGTGGGACCACTTCCATGCTCGCCAGTTATTTGGCCACCCAGGCTAAGAGCAATATCAAAAATCTCTCCACTAATTTTAGGAATAGTTCTAGCCCATTTACCCTGTGCACGATCTTCTTTGAGAATATTCACATGGACATTTCCATCGCCTGAATGGCCAACACAAATTATCGGATACTCGTATTGTTTCTGGAGTTTTTTTATCTCTCGAAGGAAATCATTGCCCCTAGCACGGGGAACGACGATGTCCTCCATATGATTAACTGGACTTCTGCTCTTGAGTGCCTCGATGATGACACGCCTGGCTTCCCACAGTCTGTCCTGGGTGGAACGGTCGCTGGCAACCAGAACGTCAATGGCATCGTGTTCAAGACAGACCTCACCAACATTCTCGCACAGAGCTTCTACATCTTCTTTGCGATTTCCATCCAGTTTAATGAGCAGAAAAGCAGCCGCTTCACGTAAAGGGAGCTCTTTCTTAAGGTATTTTTCGCAAGCTAAAAGGGAGTCCTGTTCCATAAATTCAATAGTTGTAGGGAGTATGTGCTGTTCGATAATAGCTGAGACCGTATCTGCTGCAGATTGAAATTCGTTGAAGGCTACCAATAGGTCTATGGTCACCCTGGGAAGGAGTATCAGCCGAAGGATAATCTTGCTTATGATGGCTAAGGTACCCTCAGAGCCTACGAGAAGGTCGACTAAACTATAGCCGTTGACGTTCTTGACAAGTCTTCCGCCTAATGTGATTATATCACCAGAGGGCAAAACGGCTTCCAGTCCACACACATAGTCTTTGGTAACACCGTATTTAACTGCCCTGGGTCCTCCCGCACCTTCTGCCACATTGCCGCCAATAGAACAGGAATCAAGACTGGCCGGATCCGGCGGATAGAAAAGCCCCTCCTTCTCTACCGCTTCATGGATCTTACCGGTTATGACACCAGGTTCAACAGTTATCATTAGATTGTTTTTATCGATTTCCAGAATTCGGTTCATCTTTTCCAGAGAGAGGACTATTCCCCCGCAAACAGGGACCGCTCCACCGGAAAGACCATATCCAGCACCGCGCGGGGTTATGGGTATTCTCTTCTCGTTAGCTAACTTCATGAGTTTCGAAATCTGCTTCACCGTCCTCGCTCTGACAACCACTTCCGGCTGGGCCTTCAAGCCAGGGACCTCGTCGTGGGTATACATCTCTAGAAGGTCGGGATCGAGCAAAACTCCCTCTTTACCGAATATATCAGTTAGTAGCTCCAAAACCGCATCGTTAATTTTTGCATACATTTACAAACCTTTCTCATGCTAAATTTCTTTTTGCCGTAGTAAATGATAAAAAATGGTCTTCCTATGCAGGCAGGGCTCTATCCAACTCAGAGGCAGTAAAGAAACATTGGGAGTAAGGCTGTATCTATACAGCGCCAACCACTTTCCCACCAGCAGAAAGAAAACCAAAACCACACATTACAATAGCAATTGTCTGTTGCGCTATCTATATCATCCTTATTTTACTGTGTCAATCAACCAGCCGTTTCGGCAAAAAGTGAATGAAGCCTATGAGATGCTAATCTGCCAGTCCTGGAGGCTATATCGGTTTCGGACTAAAGGATGTGCTTTGTTGTTGGGCTCTGAATTCTCTGAGGTAAACGTCAGCCGCCAATAAAGCATCTGACACCATCTTAGGGGTAACGTCGAATGGTTCATTATGTATACTCTCTTCGGCTCTGCATGCTGCTTCTGCCACTTCCATCAGCCTTGAAGGAGACAGCGCAGCGAGGCCAAGGTCTCCTAGACTCATGGGAAGTCTTAGCTGATTACAAAAGGTCAAAACTTGGTTGATTATCGACTTGTCCTTTGATTCCAGAAATAGCTGAGTTACAGTACCTACGGCTACCTTCTCTCCGTGAAGATAGTTGTGTGTTTCCTCCAACACGGTCAATCCGTTATGAATGGCGTGCGCTGCTGCAAGTCCTCCACTCTCAAAACCGAGACCGCTTAGAAGGATATTGGCTTCTATAATAAGATCAACAGCAGGTATAACCCGTTCCTTTTCGACGGCCAGTTTTGCGGGTAGGGCATGCTTCATAAGTATTTCGAAACATAGCTTTGCCAGAATATGTGCGGCTCGGGTGGGCTTTCCACCTACTTCGTTGTCTGAATCAGAATTGAAAGTTGCATCTGCTTCGAACCAAGTAGCTAAAGCGTCTCCCATGCCTGATGCCAGAAATCGTACTGGAGCTTTGGCGATTACTCCGACGTCTACCACTATCAATTCAGGATTCCTAGAATGGGAAAGCACTTTCTCAAACACACCTTCCTTGCTATAAACTATGGAACTGCTGCTAGTTGGTGCATCTGTGGCCGCAATTGTGGGTACCATCACCATCGGTACCTTTCGGTTAACTGCTACCGCCTTGGCTGTGTCCAGGGTTTTGCCACCTCCTACTCCAATAATGACTTCGGATCTTCCTTTCTTAGCTTGCCTGCTAATTCTTTCTATTTCCTCAAAACAACATTCACCACCAAATTCTGTCCACCCATATCTTATTTTTCTGGCTTTGAGAGCCTCTGATATGGTTTTCCCTACCAGATTGTAAACCCTCGAGTCAGAAATAATCAATGCTGATTCTCCCAGAAGCCGCACATATACACCTAGATTTGGAAGAACATTCTGACCCTGGATGTACTTTCCCGGAGCCCACATCATCCTTACTTCAATCTCAGACATAGTCTATTCCTTTCCATACCGTTCTATTCTAGGTCAAATCTG
>JAUWRE010000179.1 GCA_030610725.1 Candidatus Aerophobota bacterium
GGATGTTTCCTCCCTCAAGTATTTTAAAGGGGTAATTCTCCTTGGGCAGCAAGAGGTAATTCCTGGCTAAAATATTTATAAAGAAGGTGGGTGGCCACTCTCCCCTTGGAAGTCCTATTGATAAACCCTTGCTGAAGTAGGTAAGGCTCATAAACCTCTTCTATAGTATCAGGCTCTTCATTGACTACCATAGCCAGTGTTTTTATTCCTACCGGTCCTCCATTGAACTTGTAAAGGATGGTTCCTAAAATCTTTCTATCCATCTCATCCAAACCTTTTTCATCTACCTCCAACATAGCAAGGGCTTCTTTGGCTATGTTTTCAGTTATTACCCCTTTCCCCTTTATCTGGGCGTAGTCTCTCACTCTTCTAAGAAGTCTGTTAGCAATCCTTGGTGTGCCTCGGGAACGACGCGCCATCTCTCGTGCTCCTCCTTCTTCTACTTCTACCTTCAATATGCGAGCTGACCGAAGGATAATAGAATAGAGCTCTTCTTCTTTATAAAAATCTAGCCGACTCACCACTCCGAATCTATTGCGTAAAGGAGAAGTAAGAAGTCCTGCCCGGGTAGTTGCCCCTACTAAAGTAAACTTAGCCAGGGGCAATTTGACAGAACGTGTATGAGCCCCCTTCCCTAGAATGATATCTACATTGTAGTCCTCCATAGCTGAGTAGAGTACCTCCTCAACTGAAGGGGGAAGACGATGAATCTCATCTATAAATAGTACATCTCCATCCTGAAGTTCTATGTTGGTAAGAATTTTAGCCAGATTCCCTGGTTTATCAATAGCTGGGCCACTGGTAGACTGAATTCTAACCTTCATCTCATTGGCAATAATATAGGCTAATGTTGTTTTCCCCAGTCCTGGTGGACCACAAAGAAGAGTATGGTCCAAACAATCGCCTCGCCTTTTGGCTGCCTGAATGAAAATCTCCAGATTGTCTTTTATCTTAGATTGTCCAACGAATTCCTTCATCACCCGAGGACGAATAGTCGACTCAAATCTACTCTCCTCTTCCTGGAGAACAGGTGTACTAATTCTCTCTTCCATCTCTTCCTATCCATAGTAACTTATAAGTTTGTTTCTTGTTACGTATCCTCGCTGGTTTATTATATATATCTTAATGCCTTTTTGATCAAACTGGCTAAGTCTAGTTCCTCTTTAGAAGAGTCTATTACTTCCCTTATTGCTTTTCTCGCTTCGTTTCTGCTATATCCTAAAGAGAGGAGGGCAGATAAGGCATCCTTTACTAGTTCTTCATCACCTCCCTCTATTATCTCTTCTTCTATTTTTTCTTTAAGCTCTAAGATTAATCTTTGGGCAGTTTTTTTTCCGATACCGGGAATATCGGTTAGAGTAGTTAAATCTCCTCTTTTTATTGCTTTCTTGAACTCAGAAGGAGAAATACTAGAGAGCATCCTTAGAGCAGATTTTGGCCCAATCTTGGAAATAGAAATAAGGAGAAGAAAAAAATCTCTTTCTTCCTGGCTGAGGAACCCATATAAAGCTAGATTGTCCTCTCGGTAATGAAGATAAGTATTAATCTTTATCTCGTCACCTTCTGCCGGTAGAAGCTCATAACTGGCAAGAGGTAAATTAATCTTATATCCTATCCCTCCTGTCTCTATGACGATAAAGGTAGGGGATTTATACTGGAGGACTCCCCGCACATGCTCAATCATACTTCGTCTCCCTTCTCATAGACTGTAATAGCTATATCGGGGCAGACAAGACCACAGAGAGCGCATCCAGTACATTTCTCTTTCTGGCTAAAGACTGCTGAATGATAACCTTTATCATTAAAGTCAGAATTCAGGTGGATTATATTCTTAGGACAAAACTTGACACAGAAACCACAGCCTTTGCATTTTTGAGTATCAATAACAACTCTGAAATTTTTTCTCATAACATATCGAGAGAAGAAAACATCCCCCTTAAATATCTTGTCTATTGACTTAATTTATCGAGATATTCTTGGAAAGCAGCTATTTCTCTTCTTAGCCAGGATAATATCCGGGGAAACTCTTTAACCATTGCTTTAATTTGTTCCTGTTCTAGGTGAAATCCATAAACATTGCGAAATATATGACGAAATCCCAAATATTTTTGTAGTTTTAACTTAAGATCCTCAGAAACTAGAGGCGGCCGAACTCCCTTAACATCCAGGCTCATATCAGTGAGCAATTGCTTATGCCAATCCTCTCCCGCAGGCAACCCTCCGTTGAGTTCTTGAGCTACGCGTCGGAAAATATTTTCGACACCATTATAAAAATCATGCAGGATAGAACCTGCTGCTCGTAAGTCTAAATTAGAAATCTCCTTTTGAGCTAAACGAGGCTTTAGAGTCTCCAGTTCCCGAAGAAGAGCCTCTAAAGGTAATATTTCATGATTAATTTCACTTTGTAAACGCCTGATTAGCTGCTTTTCTTTGGTAGGAAGTTTCATAAATGTTCTCCGGTAGTAATGATTTTCTTCCGCAAAGATTCTGGGCAATTTCTTAAGGGTATAAGATTGAGAGGAAACTTGGAACGCAAGAGAAGTTCTCCCACGGCATCAAAAAAGATACTCCCGGGTAACCCCTCTACAGCGAGGTCAATATCTGAATTCTCATTAAACCGGCCCTCCTCCAATAAAGAGCCAAATAAATAAACATTGCTAGCTGAATATCTAGTATAGAGAATGTTAGCTAAAACCTGAGCTTCCTGCTCGGCCTGCTCCCTTAAATTTGCACACTCTTTTCGCTTTTCAATGATGCGTTTTTCCCATGCTTTGATATAAGAATCATATTGTAATTTCTTTGTATGAGAGGTAATCACTTTTATCTCCTCTAAGTCTTTTCTCATTATCTGAAAATTGACCATAAGCTATCCTAATACTATTATCAAACCCTGTCAAGAAATACCTCAGGACAATTCCTCTTATCCCATCCCTGAGTGGAGAGTCAACCAATTAAATCTTTAAGATAGAATATTCTAGCTTGATAGCTATATATGACATTCTGAAATATTTCATCTTCTTTCTTACGGGAAAGATAGTCCATCTAATTTCCGAATGGCTTTGTTTAAGACTTTAA
>JAUWRE010000169.1 GCA_030610725.1 Candidatus Aerophobota bacterium
CTCTTCGGAATCAGCAAAAACCTTACTTATCCCAGCATATCTTAAATGCTCAGAACTACCCTTTTGATATCTCCCACCAACTCCAGTATAAAAACCCTCGCTGTTTTCTCTCACCACTACAAAGTCAATATCTTTTGGCCCCTTGTCTTTGAGGGGGCAGAAAACACCTTCTAAGAGTTTCACTGGCCGAAGGTTTACATACTGATCAAAGCCAAAGCGAATCTTCAATAGAAGATCTCTTAAGGAGATGTGATCGGGAATGCGCGGATCACCAATAGCACCAAGGTAAATAGCCTCAAATCCCTCGAGCTCCTCTAATCCATCTTCAGGCATCATCTTTCCTTCCTTGATACAATATTCACATCCCCAGGGAAAGTATTGAAATTCAAACTCCAATTCATCCACTGCCTCGGCGGTAGCTTTGAGAACCTTGATTCCTTCCTCAATCACTTCTGAACCTATCCCATCTCCGGGAATTACTGCTATTTTGTGTTTCATTCACTTCTCCTGATTAATATTTCCTTTTCAGAATGCAAGAGCTTTCACTCTCATCTTCTCACTATCTTCTTGATCTCGGCTGCAATTTTCTCCTCAGTTGGCACCACAAAGTCCTCTAAGGGAGGACTGAAAGGAACAGGCACATCCAAACTGCCAATTCGTTTCACAGGACTGTCTAAATAATCAAAAGCAGTTTCGACTATACGCATTCCAATCTCAGCCCCTACTCCTCCTGTTAAAGATGCCTGATGCACAATAGCCACCTTATTAGTCTTCTTGACTGAGGCTACCACAGTTTCTATATCAAGAGGAGAAAGACTTCTCAAATCAATGACCTCTACATCTATTCCTTCTTTAGAGAGCTTCTCTGCTGCGGACAGGCACCTGTGAACCATGAGGGAATAGGTGACTACTGTCACATCCCTGCCTTCTCTTTTCACCTCAGCCTTGCCCATCGGTAAAACGTAACTTTCTTCGGGCACCTCGCCCTTTGTTTGATACAACATTATATGCTCAAAGGAAATAACGGGATTATTCTCTTTTATTGCCGTTTTGAGTAGACCTTTAACATCATAGGGCGATGAGGGAGCAATAATTCTTAGACCAGGGGTATGCACAAACCAGGATTCCAAATGCTGAGAATGTTGAGCTGCTGCTCTCCTCAGGCCCCCCAGCGGAACTCTTATCAGGAGAGGTACCCTTATTTTCCCTCCAGACATATAACGCATCTTGGCCACCTGGTTTACAATCTGATCCATTGCCAGACAGAGCAAGTCCGCAAACATCATTTCGGCAATGGGACGCATTCCTGTTATTGCAGCGCCCAGAGCGTAGCCAATTATAGCTGCCTCAGATAGAGGAGTATCTCTAACTCTATCCTCTCCAAATCTTTCCCACAGACCTTTGGTTGTTCCATATGTTCCTCCAAAACGCCCCACATCTTCCCCCATATAGAAGATAGTGGTATCTTTCTCCATTTCTTCTTGAATTGCCTCTACTGCTGCCTCAGCATAGGTAAGCTCTCTCATCTCAATGCTCCTTCAAAAAAGAGGTCATCTAAAGCTTCTTGTGGGTCTGGATAGGGGCTCTCTTCGGCAAACTTTACTGCCTCTTCAATTTCGCCATCGATTTTATCACTTACCTTCTTTGCTAACGAGCAAGTTAAAATATTCTTCTCTATAAGCTCAGATTTCAATTTTTCTATTGGACATCTCTTTTTCCATTCTTCTAATTCTTCCTCTGGTCTATAACTTAACTCTCGCGAGCCTTCCCCCACATAATGACCCTTAAAACGATAGGTCTTACATTCAATCAAGGTGGGCCCTTTGCCTTCCCTTGCCCATCTCACAGCTTTACTGGCAGCCTGATGAACAGCCAGCACATCCATTCCATCCACTATAAATTTGGGGATGCCATAACTACTTGCCCTATCACCCATATTCGATATCGCAGTAACCCGTGACTGATGAGTAGAAATGGCATACTGGTTATTCTCGCAAACGAACATAACCGGAAGTTTCCAGGCAGAGGCTAAGTTTATACCCTCATGGAATATACCTTCATTTGCTGCTCCGTCCCCAAAGAAGCTTACAGCAACCTCATCGGTTCCTCTCAGTTTTATAGAAAGAGCAGCCCCACTAGCAATAGGTATATTAGCGCCCACTATACCATTGGCTCCCAATATTCCTATGTCAATGTCTGAAATGTGCATAGAGCCACCTTTTCCTTTGCAATAGCCGGTCTTTTTTCCGTAAAGTTCTGCCATCATCTTCTTGATATCACTCCCTTTGGCAATACAGTGGCCATGACCTCTATGAGTACTGGCTATATAATCATCTTCTCTGAGGGCAGATATTACCCCTACTGCCACTGCCTCTTCTCCTATGTACAAATGCTTCAATCCAGGTAGAATGCCTTGAATATGTAGCTCTTCTACCTTCATTTCAAATTTTCTTATCCTTACCATCTTCTCATACATGTCTAAAAGTTTCTCTTTTTCTAACTTCACTATCTTCCTTTCCTTTGAATCTGCTTTATTTTATCAGCCAGCTTCCAGAAATTCGAGAATCTTTTTGGGATTGCCCTCTTTGTCCCATCCTCTTAACTGGTAATATTCATCCAGCATATATAAAAAATCCCCTTTATCTATTATCTTTCCGTCATCTTTTCTTGGCTCTTTGAAAAACCTGGGAGGAAGCATATCGTCTTCCTTAGTTAGTCCTTCTCTTATATTAATCATACGTCTTAAAGTAGAAATATTATTAGCCATTTTTTGTAATCTTTCTTTAGTATATTTAACACCTACGGTAGCTTCAATGAGAGTAATTAAGTCTTCCCATCCCACCAGGTCTCTAAAAAAGCGGCAGAGAATGAGATTATCAAAAATAGTCATTCTATCCTCGTATTCAATTAAAAGCTCTGCTTTACCCTCAATAGCCTCCGGAGCAATTACCCCGGAAAGCTCCGGCTTATAAAAGGTAGCGGTAAGATGACAGGCACCTCGAGGAGAAGTAGCATACTGTAAGCCCATACCTTTTAATACCCTGGGATCAAAACCTGCCGGCTCTAATCCTTTAACATGAACAGCTATATCCTCACTATCCCAGAGTTGGCTGGCATACTTTATACCTCGAGCCAGAATATCTCCTATTCCTTCACGTCTGCTTATTTTTCCGAGAAGATCTGCTACCTGATCGGCATTACCATACTTAAACTCATCTTTAATTCTGCCTCTTCGAGACAGTTCCATACAAAAAGCAACCAGATTACCAGCGCTAATCGTATCTATGCCCACCCTATCACAGATATCATTAAAATAGGCAATCTCTTCCAGCTCATTTATTTTGCATAATCCTCCCAAAGCATAGATAGTTTCATGCTCAGGCCCTTCGATTTTTAAACCCTTATGTCTTCCTTTTAATAC
>JAUWRE010000004.1 GCA_030610725.1 Candidatus Aerophobota bacterium
AACTCCTCGCAATGACAAGAAGGAACGTACTTCACTGAATATTTACGATACGAGATACGAACAACGAGATACGACAATGTTCTGAGGTATTTTTGGATTAGGGAGGAAAAGATGGTTTGCAAAAAGATAAGGAAAGAGCTTTCTTCTTACCTGGATAATGAGGTGAACTTGAATAAAAGAGTGAAGATAGAAAAGCATCTCAAGAGATGCACTAATTGCTCTTATCGACTTGAGCAGCTTAAGAAAATCCATACCTTAACGCAGAAGGCTCTTGGCAGGGAGCCCAAAGAAGGATTTTATGAACGCCTGTCTCCTCGACTTGAGGAAGGTGAAAAGAGGATAGGATTAAAGGAAAAATTATTTGGATGGAGATATAATTGGCGGTTATTTCTATCACCTGTGGGGAAAATGGCTGTTACTATAAGTGTTATAGCGATTATTTCTCTTTCTCTTTTATATATCTGGCGTTCTGTTTCTTTGCCTGAGATTAACATTGAAGTTTTCCAACAGGAATACGTACGTTATAATGAAATGAGTTCTTTCGCCGAAGAACTAGCTTTGCCCGTAATTCTGGAGATAAGATGAAGAAGTCAAGTATGCTCTTGTCATCTGGCAGAATCCTGGGGTGTATCTTTGTAGGCCTCTTTCTTCCATTGAGTTTAATGGTAATGCCGGCTCTGGCTATGGAACCTGAGATAATCCTGAGTCTCTCACTGGAAGCCCAGTTCCAGGTTGATGCTGAGGGTATTAAAGAGACACGAGTATGTCGGGAGGAAGAGAGTTATATTATCAGGGCAAAAATCATTTATCGGAAACCAGATTTTAGTTATATATTATATCTTGCTCCTCCCATGATCAAGGGTAGGAGGATTCTTGATAATGGCAAGTTTCGTGTAGAATATATTCCGGGGATGAATAATCCTAAACATTCTTCTTCTTTGAACTCTTCTCTAGCTAAAAAGAGAAGGAAGAAAGACCTGAATTTAATATTGGCTAACTATACTATTTCTCAGTCACCTGATGAGTATATAGCCGGTCGAGAGGTATATGTGATCTCCCTAATTCATCAATATCCCGATAGCCCTGGATTGAAAAGATGGATAGATAAGGAGACCTTCCTTCCCCTTAAACAAGAAAGATATAACTCAGAAGGAAAATTGACTTTTTCTTCTCAGTTTACTGAAATCCATTTCGGGAGAAAAATCTCTGAGGAAGAACTCAATGACATACCCGAATCAGTGAAAGATAGGAGCTTTCTCCCTCCACATCAGGTCATTAGTGATATTGAGGAGTTGAAGGAAATAAGTAGATTTCCCTTGTCCTTCCCCAAGTATCTACCAGTAGGGTATAGTTTCCAGGAGGGCGTTCTGCTTAATGGTGGACAAAGAGTAGCTTTAACATATACTAACGGGCTGAAGATAATTGTCCTCTCTCAAGGGCCTATGAATGTCAAAACTGAAGATAGTGATCAGGTGCCTTTCGGGGAAGCATTGTCAAAGATAGGAGCGAAGACTGAGTTCTGGAGCGGTGAGGGAAAGACCTTTGTTTTAATAGCTGATATATCGGAAGAGGAATTGACTAAAATAATGGAGTCCATAGAATGAGATTTTTGAAAAGAAAGGGAAAAGAAAGGGGTCAGGTCTTGAATCGTGAATTTTTGCAGTTTACAGCGCATATGACCCATGCGCGGTTTTTAGGCCGGGCATGACGGGCGCTAGAATCATTTATATTACAGACTCCAGATGTCTGTTTCAAGGATCAAATTCACGATTCAAGACCTGACCCCTGGCCTAGAAAGAAAGAGGAGCAAAAGAGTAAAATCAAAATAGAGGAGAATGAAAGATGAAAGCAAAATTTGCAAAGGGTGTAGTTGTATTGATAGCAGGGATAATCTTCTTAGGCTCTGCATTTTCAGTCGCTTACGCAGAAGAAGAGAAAGCAGTTTTAACTATTAATGAGGCATTGGAAAAGGTCTGGCAGAATAATCTTGACCTTCAAAAAGCTTCCCTCACCTTGAATAATGCCCGAATCAGTTATGAGAAGGCCAGGGCAAATGTTCTTCAGAGTGAATCAAAGATTGATGAGAAACAGGCTGAGCTTAATTGGCAGCAGGCACAAAACACTTTTCAGAAAAGTAAAGATGAGGTAGGGACAGAGGTCATTTCCTCATACAACAATTTTAAATATTTACTGGCTCTTGTTCCTTTAAGGCAAGAAAAAGTAAAGTTAGCGCAAAATAACTTGGATAGAGTTAAAGAGAAGGTTAAAGCTGGGACAGCGGGAGAACTAGAGGAGTTAGCAGCAGAGATTAGCCTGAAGACTGCTCGACAACAGCTCGAAAGCACTGAACAGCAATTAGATATAGCTAGAGAGAGTTTGTCTCTGGCAACCGGCACAGCCAATATACTGGAATTTAATCTGATTTCTGAATTTGAAAAAGATGCTGTAGAAAACTCATTGGATGTCTATATAGCTGCTGCTTTACAAAAAAGAGAGGAAATCGAATTTGCCAGAAAAAATATAGAGATTGCCGCTGACCGACTGGAACAGCTAAGGATAACAGACTCTCCCTGGCTGGATATAAATAAAGCCAATAATGACCTTAAGTTACTTCAAGTAACTCTTGAATTACTGGAGGAGTCAATAAGAAGTGAGGTACGGCAGGGATATCAGCAGTTCGAATCCTTGAGTAGTCAGCTTGGGCTTCTTAGTCTTACATTAGATCAAGCCAGGAGGAACCTGGATAATGCTGATAAACAATTCCAGGCAGGATTAATAACCAAAGATGAATTGTCTTCCAGGGAAGTGGACTGCAAGGAAGCTGAGTTAGAATTACAAAAGAGCAAAGGAAGCGGGTATGTCGCCTATTTGAATTTACAGGTTAGTGCGGGAGAAAGACTAGATTTAGGTGGGAACAATGAAGGCTAGGAAGAGGGAGCTGTTCTTTCTCTTTACTGTGTTGTTCATCCCTCTTTTTGTAGGGCAGGGCGGGTTGTCTAATTCCATTACCCTGGAAGATGCTGCCAAAATGGCTCTGGCAAATAATGAGCAAATTCTGAGTGTACAAACTTCTCTGGAGATAGCCAGATTAAATCTGAAACGGGCCCAGAAGCTTTTCGCTACCCCTTATATAAATCTTAATGTTCAACCCTGGCAGGGAAAGTATGATATTGAAAGAGAGACTTATCAAAGGCCAAGCGAATTTATGATGTCCGGGACAATCAAATTCCCTCAGGGGACCGACATTGACCTTAACTACCGGGGAGCATATGACTATGAGGAGGGAGGTTATGATGATTTCTATACTCTGGAACTGCACCAGAGTCTCTTCCAGGACCAGAGTCTCACTCCTTCTGCTCTGGAGCTTTACAATGCCCGCATGGCTACAGAAAGAGCTTATCTTGCTCTGGAAGACATAGAAAAAGAGATTATTCTGTCTGTGGTGAGGAATTTTTATCAGCTTCGGGAGATAGATAATTCCCTGAGTTTGACCAGAGAAAGAATAGCCCTGAGCCAGGAAGAACTGGCAGAAACTACCGAAAAGAAAGATTCCGGGCTGGCTGGAGAGTTAGACATGCTCAAGGCGAAAATTGAGCTGGCAGAAAATACTGAACAACTGAATGAATTAGAAAATCAGTTAGCGCTGGCTGAAGATCAATTTTATTATTCTATTGGGGTAGAGAAAGATACTCTCTTCATTCTTTCGCTTCCTCAAGAGAAAAAAGTGAGAGAGAAAGCAGAAGAGCTGCTGGTTAAGGAAATCAGCCAGGAGATTGTTTTAAGTCAGAGTGAGCTCAAACAAGCACAGTGGACAATTGATGAAAAGCGTCTCCAGCTTAGCAGAAAAGAAGAGGAACTTTCTTCTGATTGGTTACTGACGGTGGGTTATACTTCGGAAAGGGCAACTTTGGATGGGATTACTCCTGCCCAAGGGCAGATAAGGATAGGGGCAACCTACAATCTTTTTGATGGAGGTCGAGCTAAATTATCAGTACAAGCAGCTCAAATGGAGCTGGCCAAGGCTGAGAGCAATCTTGAAAATCTAAGAAAGACAGCTCAATTTGGTCTCTCTTCTGAGAGAAATGCCTTGAGAGAAGCTCTATCTCAATTTAATTTGTGGAAGTTAAAGAAAGACGAGATAAAATTAAAAGGCGAGTTAGCTCAAGAGCAATTTACCCTGGGCATTATCAGCAGCCAGGAGTTAAAGGAGTCTCAATTGCAGGTAATACAATTGAAAAATAGTTATCAGTTAGCCTTGCATAATCTTCTGACTTCCTATTTTTCTTATAGGTTATCCCTGGGTATGAATATAGATTTTGACGAGGTGATAGGTAAATGAAAAAAAGGAAAAAGATAGTTATTTGGGTAGTGGTAATAGCTGTAGCTGCAGTAGGGGTTTATTATTTATATGGAAAGTTTTTTTCTTCTAAGAAGGAGACACAATCTTTTTCTCTTTCTCCAGAAAACATCATAACGGTAGAAGGGGGAGATATTATCAGGACGGTTGATGCTTTTGGACAGGTTAGACCAAACAGAGAATCTTTCTTAGCTTTTGACAGCAGCGGCATAGTGGAGAAAATCGAGGTGGAAGAAGGACAGGAAGTTGAAAAAGGTAAGGTCCTGGTCCGCTTAAAGAACGCACAACAAGAGAGTCAGCTTCTGCAGGCAGAAAATGCTTATAAAATAGCAAAGGTGGATGCTTCTTCCAGCGAACTTAAGGAAAGAGAGCTTGCTTATGAGGCAGCCTTAGAAAGTTATGAGAAGACTTTTATCACAGCTCCTTTCTCCGGGGAGGTGGCAGAGATTCTTGCCTATGAAGGAGATTCTGTGGCTGGCTCTAGCCAGATAATCTATCTGGTCAACCGGGACAAGATCTATGTTGATGTAAATATCGATGAGGTAGATATCAAGGAGATTTCTATAGGGCAACAAGCCGAGATAACTTTTGATGCCTATCCTGAGCTAAAACTATCTGCCCTGGTAGATGGTATATCTCCTCTGGCCATTGAGATGGGTGGAATCACCGTAGTAGAGGTAACTTTACAGCTTACCCAGAGCGATCCTCGTATTATGTCCGGCTTCTCGGCTGAAGTAGAAATCACGGTGGAAGAGGTTCATAATGTAGTACGAGTTCCCACAGAAGCAGTGGCGGAAAGAGAAGGAATGCATTTTGTTCTGCTGATGAACGAGAATGAACCGCAGATGACCATAGTGAGAGTAGGAAAGGGCAATGACGAATATGTCGAGGTGCTATCTGGCCTAAAGGAGGATGATAGAATTGCCGCCAATGCCTATCAAATACTTGAACAATTCCAACAACAGGCAGACGGCGACCAACAAAGAGGAGGAATGTTTCCTGGTATGCGAGGAGGCGGTGGAACGATGCGTCTGGCGCCTCATTAAGAAAATGAAAAAACCATTTATTCAAGCTAACGACATCTGGAAAATATATTACATGGGAGAAGTAGAGGTCCCTGCTATAAGAGGAATTAGCCTGGAGATTGAAAAGGGGGAATTCATTGCCATTATTGGTCCCTCTGGCTCAGGTAAATCAACCTTGATGCATATCCTGGGCTGCCTGGACAAGCCAACAAAGGGTCTTTTCTATTTAGATGAAGAGGATATTCTCAAGGCTTCAGAGAATCGTCTGGCCGCTATCAGAAATGATAAAATTGGTTTTGTTTTTCAGCAGTTTAACCTTTTGGCCAGAAGGAGTGCCCTGGAGAATGTGGAAACTCCCTGCCTTTATGCTGGCAAAAGTAGAAGGGAGCGGATAAGAAGGGCCAGAGAATCTCTAGCCAAGGTAGGATTGGAGGAAAAACGCTTTTCTCATCACCCCAATCAGTTATCAGGCGGACAGAGACAGAGGGTAGCCATTGCTCGGGCCTTAATCAACGATCCCGACATTATCTTTGCCGATGAACCGACGGGTGCTCTCGATACCAGGAGCGGTGATGAAATACTAGAAATATTTCAACAACTAAATAAAGAAGGCAGAACCCTTATCTTAGTGACCCACGAGAAATATGTAGCTCAATGTGCTCAGCGTATCATTCACGTCAAAGATGGCAAAATAGATTCCGAGGAGCTTATAGCACAATGATTGCTTCTGAACTGGCCAAAGTTGCCCTGCAAAACTTAATGATCAACAAACTGCGTTCTTTTCTTTCCATGCTGGGAATCATTATTGGAGTAACGGCAGTAATCGCCATAATCTCCATCGGGCAAGGAGCTACTGAAATGATTCAGGAAACTATCTCCTCTCTTGGCTCGGAATTGATTACTATTTCACCCGGTTACAGAGGAGGTTGGGGAGGAAGGGCAGCTCGGACGGCCGGCGGTATTTTTACTCTTGAATTGGGTGAGGAGCTAAGAAAGAAATCTCCCAATGTGGCGCAGCTGGTTCCCTCCATTCAGTCGGGAGGTCTTTTGAAGTATGGGGAGAATAACTATCAGGCCAGTATCGTTGCCACTGCTTCTGGCTATGAGAATATATTCAATCACACAATAGCTGAGGGTAGGTTTCTTATAGCGGAAGACGTGGATAACTGTAGAAAAGTAGTTGTTCTGGGCTCTAATGTGGCCAGGGAATTATTTGGCAATCAAAATCCCTTAGGCAAGAAAATAACTATCCAGATGGGACAGGGTAGGTTTATTTTTGAAGTAGTTGGTGTCCTGGAAAGTAAAGGCCAGGTGATGTTTTTTAACTTTGATAATCAGGTCTATATTCCCGTTACTACGATGATGAAGAGAATGACCGGCAGTAAATATGTGAACTCCTATTCGGCGCAAGCAACCGATTCAGAGGAGGCTATTAAACAAGTGGAATTCTTACTGGCCAAAAAATTAGAAGACCCGGATCTTTATAATGTAACCAGTCAAGAGGAGATTCTGGAAACAATTCAACAGGTGAGTTCCACCATGATTCTTATGCTAGCTGGAATAGCTGGCATTTCTCTTCTGGTAGGAGGCATTGGTATTATGAATATTATGCTGGTTTCAGTAACAGAAAGAACAAGAGAGATAGGTATTAGAAAAGCTCTGGGAGCAAAGAAAAAGGATATTTTGATTCAGTTTCTTATCGAAGCTTTGGTAATGAGTATGGTGGGAGGAGCAGTTGGTCTTGTTCTGGGATGGGCTGTTTCGGTTCTGGTTTCCCGCTACGGCGGTTGGACACCTACCTTATCCATGTTTTCTGTTGTTGTCGGTATTGGCTTTTCTTCTGCAGTAGGACTTGTCTTTGGTATTTATCCAGCAATGAAAGCAGCTAAATTAAACCCGGTAGAAGCATTAAGATATGAGTAAGAGCCGTATTTCGTATATCGTATATGGTATATCGTAAGAAGTTCAAAAACACACAACACAATACTATTCACGTACTCTTCGCTTTCGATATACGATATACGAAATACGATATACAAGAATTATGACGGAAGAAAGTTGACTTGAGGTGTCTGTTGAACTAATCGATGCCAATAAGGATATGGGATAATGCCTGAGTTGCCAGAGGTAGAGACAATAAGAAAAGGTTTAGAGAAAAAAGTAAGAGGAAAAAGGGTAAACAAGGTAATTATAAAAAGTGAAAAAGCCATAAAAGTGCCTTCCTCTCCAGACGAGTTTATTAAAAAGATAGAAGGAAGGAAATTGAGTGAAATCAAGCGAAAAGGAAAATATTTGATTCTGGAGTTGGACTGCAAGGATAGCCTGATTATTCATTTAAAAATGACCGGTCGGCTTATCTATTCATCAGAAGGGGAAGAGCTTTCCTATGCCCGGGTAATTTTTATCTTCCCAGATAAGACTCAGCTTAATTTTACTGACATGCGAGGATTTGGAGGATTATGGCTGGTATCTGATGAGGAGTTTTCCAATCTTCCTTTCCTGAAGAGTCTGGGCCCGGAACCTTTGGAGAATGATTTTACCCTGGATAGATTCAGAAAGCTTTTACAAGGAAAGAAAGGTAAGATCAAATCTCTCTTAATGGAGCAGACATTTATTGCCGGGGTTGGCAATATTTATTCTCAGGAGGCACTCTTCTTGAGTGGTATTCACCCTGAGAGGAATGCGTCTATACTTATTGACAGGGAAATTGAGAGTTTATATAATAATCTGTTGGCTGTTCTACGGGAAGCTCTCTCTTATGGTGGTAGTTCAGTGGATACCTATGTTAACCTAAACGGGAAAAAAGGAGACTATGAATCCTATCTAAGGGTTTATGGACGCAAGGGTAAAGACTGCCCTCGATGTGGAGCAGTTATAAGAAAAATCAAAGTAAGCGGGAGAGGAACCTGTTTTTGTCCTGTTTGCCAAAAATAAAAAAGAAAAAGGGGACAGGCTACTTTTTTAACAAGAATTTGGCAAATCTCAGAATCGCACAACGTTTACTCAGTAACAAGAGTAAGTATACATCACGTTTGATTTAGATTGCATACCTAGAGCTTGTGGACATTCTAGGACAAGAGGGCAAATGAAAAAAGTAGCCTGTCCCCTTTTTTATTTTTAAAGATATCATACTAAAATAAGGAGGTTTTCCTATGTTTAAGAGTCTATCAGCTTCAAAAATGTTTCGATTTCCCTTTGTTTTCTGGATGGTTCTTGTAGGAGGGTTAGTAGCGGTGGGGATTGGTTTGGTCTCATTGGGCTATCCTGTGCCAGCTACTGAGCTGAAAGGGGTGGAAGGAACCCTTTACCAGGAGAGCAAGGAGCTTCATTCTATTACTCCTGACAGCTTAGAGGGAATGATTGTTAATACGGTAGAGTTAGTGAGTCCAGCGGTAGTGAGCATCAGTACGGAAAGAACAGTAGCAAGTTTTCGGCCTAGCCAGGAACGTTCTTATGGAGAGCGATTCGAGAATTTTGACGAATTCTTCCGACGTTTTTTCCGATCTCCCGAACCACGCAGAGAATTCAAACAAAAAGGTCTTGGTTCTGGTATGATTATAAATGAGAATGGTTATATCCTGACCAATGAGCATGTGATTCATCAGGTAGACGAAGGTGGCATTTCAATTACTCTTTCTGATGGGCGTATCTTGAAGGCGGAAATTGTGGAAACAGATATAGAATCAGACCTGGCTGTACTCAAGATTAGGGCAGATAGTCTTCCTGTAGTTACTCTGGGAGACTCAGACAACTTAAGAGTGGGACAATGGGCTATTGCTATAGGTAATCCTTTTGGCTATGCTCTTTCAGAGCTTAACCAGAAGTATGAACCTACGGTGACTGTAGGGGTAATTAGCGCTAGAGAAAGAGCTATGCAGATAGGAGGGACAGGCACAGAGGTGAGAGTCTACACTGATTTAATTCAAACAGATGCCTCTATTAATCCGGGTAATAGCGGCGGACCTCTGGTAAACATCCATGGAGAAGTTATTGGAATCAATTCCGCCATTCTTAGTCCCTCTGGAGTGGGTTCTATAGGAATTGGCTTCGCTGTACCAATAAACAAAGCCAAGAGAATATTGGATAGTCTGGTCAAATACGGAAAGATAGAATGGCCCTGGATAGGAATTTATATGCAACCAGAACTTACTGAAGATTTGGCCAAGAAATTTGGAGTAGAAAGGGGAGTTTTGGTGACAGAGGTAGTAGAGTCAAGCCCAGCAAAAAAAGCCGGAGTTAAAGCTGGAGATGTTATTCAAAGAGTGAATGGAAAAGATGTTAACTCTCCTCTGGATTTGAAAAATGAAATTTTGAAATTAGAAATTGGTGAGGAGATAGTACTAGCTCTGGTTAGAGAAAAAGAACAGATTACTATTGCTCTTACTACAGGCAGAATACCGGAGGAGATTGTCCGAGCGGAAGAAGAAGAAATAGAAGAAGAGACAGAAAAGGAGATAAAAGAAGCTCTGGATAAGGCCCCGGAAGAAGCGCTTCTGGGGATAAAAGTCCAGCCTATTACTTCAGAATTAAGAAAGAAGTATAATCTGGCCGAAGATGAACAGGGAGTAGTAGTTACCCAGGTAACCCCTGCCGGCCCAGCTATGCAGGCAGGAATTGTGCCAGGAGATGTAATTAAAGAGGTCGAGCAAAAAAAAATCACTGACATAGATAATTTCCACGAAGCTATACAAGAGGTGAAACCAGGAGAAATGATTCTTCTTCGAGTGCGTCATGGTGTCTGGACAATGTATATTACTGTTCCTACCAATAAGTAAGCCTTAGTGGTGAAAGACAGCGGATGGCGGGTAGCGTTTAGCGTATAGAAGAACACTTACGATTCACTATGAAGGTTCAATGTTCAGTGGAGTGCGTTCCCTCTTGTCATTGCGAGGAACGATAGCGACGTGGCAATCTCGGTTTTATTGCTCGGAATAAACTCCACAACCCCTAGATTGCCACGCTCCTTCGGAGCTCGCAATGACGTGGTTCACTGAGTATTTACGTATGTTTTTGTACTTCTTGTCTTCACTATACGCTATCCGCTATATGCTAAACGCTATAAAGGAAGGAGAAAATAATGGCACAGGTTTTTGGTAAAGATTATAACAAAGGGGAACTAATGCGGCTCATTGGCGATGTTTCTCAGGTGGCAGGAATGAAGGAATATGAGCTTCTGGAGGGAAAGGGTAGGGGAGTGAAAGCAGTAGATATTTGGACTGGCACAGGGTTTTCCTTTACGGTAATTTTGGACAGAGGAATAGATATCTCCCAAGCCTCATATTGTGGAAAGTCTCTCTGCTGGAGATCTTGCACTGGCGAAGTTCATCCGCACTTTTTCGAACCTGAGGGAATGGGATGGTTACGAAGTTTCTTGGGAGGATTGCTTACCACCTGTGGTTTGACTTATTGCGGAGCTCCTTGTGAGGATGAAGGAGAGAAGTTAGGCCTTCACGGAAGAATTTCTCATACTCCGGCAGAGGAGGTCTCTATTGAAAAAAAATGGGAAGGGGATGAGTATGAACTTTCCCTAAGTGGACTTTTGCGGGAGAGTGTAGTCTTTGGCGAGAACATTGTCTTAAGAAGAAAAATCCGTACCCGCCTGGGTGAGTCTCGTCTCTGGATCCATGACTTAGTAGAAAATGAAGGTTTTGAGAGAACTCCTTTTATGCTCCTTTACCATATAAATGGTGGATTCCCTGTGGTAGCAGAAGGAAGCAGGCTTATTTCACCTACTCTAGAGATTACACCCCGAGACGATGAGGCAAGAAAAGGGAAAGAGGATTACGACAGATTTACTTCTCCCATTCCTGGATTTAAAGAAAAGTGCTACTATCATAAGATGAAAGAGGATAGCTCAGGGCTGGTTCAGTGCGCTCTGGTCAATGAAAATCTTCAAGGAGACAGCTTCGGTTTTTACATCAAATACAAAAAAGAGCAACTGCCTGAATTTGTTGAATGGAAAATGATGGGAGAAGGGACTTACGTAGTGGGAATGGAGCCGGCTAATTGCCTGGTAGAAGGAAGGGAAAAATTAAGAAAAGAAGGAACTTTAGAATTTCTGGAGCCAGCAGAGAAAAAGGAATTTGAGTTGGAAATAGGAGTGTTAAGCGGAAAAGAGGCAATTGATAAATTCAAGGCAGAAGTCAAGGGTAGTTGATACAAATATATGAGATTGCCACGCCTGCCTCGGGCAGGCTCGCAATGACGTCCTCCCTCTTGTTCTGTTATTGCGAGGAGCAAAGCGACGAAGCAATCTAGCCAAATTCCATAAGTTGGACGGCTATTCCAAAGTATATTAAAAGAGATGATATATCTACCACAGTAGTGATTAAAGGTCCAGACACAACCGCCGGGTCAAGACCCAACTTCTCGCAAATGATGGGAAGAATTGCCCCCAGGCAAGTAGCTACTGTTACAGTAGCTATCATACTCAGTCCTACAGTTATCCCCAGAAGAGAGCTTTTTTGTAGAATTAGTGCCCTTAAGAGAGCCAGTATTCCCAGGGCTGTTCCTACCGTTATGCCAATAAGAAATTCTTTTTTTACTACTCTCCATATATCTCCCAGTTTTACTTCACCTATAGCCAGTCCTCTCACTACCACTGACGCTGCCTGAGTCCCGGCATTTCCTCCCGAACCCATTAAGAGGGGAATAAAGAAGGCTAACGAGACCACATTTTTAAGAGCAAAAGAAAACTCCTCCATTATAGTGCCAGAGATAAAACCTGTTACCACTAAAATCAAAAGCCAGGTTATTCGATGTTTAGCCAGGGTAAGTGGAGTGCTGGACATATAGTTATCTATGTGCTTTCCTGCTGCTCCAAACTTATACATATCCTCGGTGTCTTCTTCTCTAATAACGTCAATTAAGTCATCCACAGTGATGATACCCTTGATTTTTCCTTCTTTGTCTACCACAGGTAGGGCTAAGAAATCATAGCGGGCAATTCTTTTGGCTACCTGTTCCTGGTCCATATTAATGGGAATAGCGATAAGCTTAGTATGCATAACCTCGTCTATTTTTTTCTCTGGCTGAGCTATGATGAGGTCTTTTAGAGAAACCACACCTAACAATTTATCGGTTCTGTCTGCTACATATATATAGTAGATCATCTCCAGGTCTTTTGCTGTTTTTCTCAAACTTTTTAATGTTTCTTCAACGGTGATTCCTTTCTCTATTTGAGCAAAGTCTGTGGTCATTCTTCCGCCAGCCGTGTTCTTATCATATCTCATTAATTCCCGGACATCCTGAGCTTCCTCTTTTTCCATAATACTGAGGAAACGCAAGACCATTTCTTCTGGCAACTGTTCGAAGAAATCTACCCTTTCATCAGGAGCAACTTCATCTAGAATTTCAGCTTTACGTGTCTTATCAAACGCTCTCAGGAGGGTAAGTTGGTCATCTTTTTCCATCTTTTCAAATATATCGGCGGCAAGGTCTATATCCAAGAGAGAAAAAAGAAAGACCTTGTCTTTGAGGCTAAATTCTTTCAATATTTCTACTATTTCTATAGGTTCATAATCATAGAAAATCTTTTTTAGTTGCTCTTTTTTATTTTGCCAGAGAAATTCCTTGATTTCTGGCAGTATCAGATACATTCGGGAAAATTTTTTTTCCATTTTTCCTCTTTTCTGTCATTGCCGAGCCTGCCGCAGGCAGGGGCGGCAATCTCTCAAGCGTCCTTATTCACCCATTATCTGGACAATCAGATTCCTGTTACGCGGACGATTATCAAAATCGATAAAGATAACTCTTTGCCAAATTCCTAATTGAATAGTTCCCTTAGAAAATGGAATTGTCAGCGATGGTCCGATACCGTCGGGAGCGAGAAGGTAAGCATAGTGAGACTGCCCATCTTTTAACCATCGCACATAGTTGCTAGAAACTATATCTAAGAGACTGGCAGCATGCTCACCAGCAATTTCTATCACTCCCATATGGGTTACATCAAAAAGCCCTGCTGCTTCTCTTACTGCCCGATGCTCTTCACTAATACCGGTATAGCAAAGCGGCATTTTCCAACCGGCAAAAGTGACAAATGAGGCCCCTAATTTCAAATGCTCCTGATGAAGAGGAGTCTGCCTCACCTTTCTTCTTTCTTCCTTATATTGAAACTCCTCTTTTTTCACCGCCCAGGATTCTAAGGCTTTATTAATAATCTTTTGTCCGATAAAATAGGGCTTTGATAGATGAAAATAAAAGGGGTGAGCCTTGTATAAAGAAAGTCCGTCACCTATAAATTCAGTCTCCTCATTGGACGGTAGGCCTGCTTCTGAACGCACCTGATCTCTGACCTGAAGCCCGGCCGCCTTGATGTCAAACTCTTTGCCTTGCCTTAAAAGTAGATTCCAGAGCTTGAGGGCGTCATCCGGATGGATATAGAATTCAAATCCTAAAGAGTCCCTGCTATAGCCGATTCGGGAGATAATTCCCTGGATCTGTCCAATCTTTCCTTGCCGGAAATGAAATCTCTTAAGATTGGCTAAAGAAGAGTCTATTTTGCTGAGGATATTGGAAGAATCTGGTCCGTACAAGCCTATACCTATTCTACATAATCCTTCTTGGACGTAATCCCCCAGGTCTTCCACTACCGCTGGTCCC
>JAUWRE010000175.1 GCA_030610725.1 Candidatus Aerophobota bacterium
AAGGATAAAATGAGAGTTTCCTATAAACGTCTTCAGGAAATGGTGAATTTTTCTTTTTCTCCTCAGGAATTGGCTGAACAGCTAACCCGCTTAGGTCTTGAGGTAAAGAATGTAGAAGATTTTGGAAAATTGGAGAAAATAGTAGTAGGAAAGATTGTTTCTATTGAAAATCACCCTAATGCTGATAAGATAAAAGTAGTTAGAATAGACGTCGGCAGAGAGACTATTTCTTTGGTTTGTGGGGCCCCTAACATAAAAGAAGAAATGCTTGTTCCTGTAGCTCTGGAGGGCGCCAGGCTTAAAGGAGGGATAAGGGTAAAGAAAATAAAAGTACGGGGGATTGATTCTCCGGGAATGATTTGTTCAGAAAATGAACTTGGATTAGGAGGGGATCAATCTGGAGTTATGCCCCTTCCTTCTCATTTGCCCTTAGGGATAAATCTTTCTCAGGCTCTGGACCTGGAGGATGTTGTATTGGATTTGGAGATAACTTCCAACCGGGGAGATTGCCTGTCGATGATAGGAGTAGCGCGTGAAATTGCTGCTCTAACTGGTGAAAGCCTTCATCTCCCTTCCTTTAGAGTAAGGGATGATAAAAAACAGAAAGGGCATCAAATTGATATAGAGATAAAAGATATCGCTCTTTGCCCTTATTATAGTGCTTATCTTATAAAGGATGTAAAGATAGGGCCTTCTCCTCACTGGCTATGTCATAAAGTTCTAATTGCCGGAGCCGTACCTATCAATAACATTGTAGATATTACCAATTACGTTTTGTGGGAAATGGGACAGCCCCTGCATGCCTTTGATTATAGATTTCTCGAGGGTAAGAAGATAATAGTTCGCCGAGCGAAAAAGAGCGAGTTTCTGGTCACCCTGGACGGTATCAGACGGGAACTTAATGAAGATATGCTTGTTATCGCTGATTCGACTCGTCCAGTAGCTCTGGCTGGAATTATGGGAGGAAAGGATACTCAGGTAACAAATTCTACGGTGGATGTTTTGCTAGAATCAGCATATTTTGATTCTCTGTCTATTCAACGTACCTCAAAAAAGATAGGTTTGACCACAGAGGCATCTTCTAGATTTGGAAGAAGAGTAGACCCCTCAGGAGTCAGGGAAGCTCTAGAGAGAGCTTCCCTTCTTATAGAAAAAATAACAGGGGGGAAATTTGAGAGAGTTCTGGAAAGGGGGAAGTTGCCGGTAAGAAAAAGGTGGATTATTCTTCGGCCAGCACGAGTTCATCGTATTCTGGGGAGTAAGGTAATTCCCGTTCGTATGAAAAAAATTCTAGAAAATTTACAGTTTAAGGTTGAGAAAAAAAATGGAGATTGGAAAGTGGGCGTTCCTTCTTTCCGCTCCGATGTAAGCAGGGAAATAGACCTCATTGAGGAAATAATAAGATTTCATGGATATGACCGGCTAAGAACAAGTCTTCCTTCTCTGGTGAATAAGAAAATTGGTGAAGACTTCGAAGAGCAGCGTAAAGAGAAAGTGAGAGAAATTCTAAAAGGATTAGGCTTTTATGAGGTGATTTCGGTTCCTTTTGCTGAAGAAGATATTTTCAGAAGAACAAACCTACTTTCTCAGAAAAAGATAAAAATTAGAAATCCTCTCTCTTCTCAACAGGAATTCTTAATGCCTCATCTTTTTCCTCGTCTATTGAAAGTTGCCTCTTATAATCTCACTCAGAGCATAGAGCAATTGCGGATATTTGAAGTGGGCGAAGTCTTTCAAAATATTCATCCTCTGAAAGAGATTTCTTCAGTAGGAGGATTGGTCTATGAGCATAATTTTGGCTTTTTCCACATAAAAGGAATAGTAGAGACTTTACTGGAAGGTTTAGGTATAAAAGGAATAGACTTTGTTTCCTGTGATTGTGCTTATCTTTCCAATAGACAAAGGGCTTCCGTTTTAAAGGGAAATGTAGTACTGGGAGCATTGGGTAGACTGGAGCAGGGCATTGCCAAGAATCTAAAGCTCCCTTCCTCTATTTATCTATTTGAGTTTGACTTTTCTCGTCTTATTGCTGCTTTCTCTGAGGGAGGAAAGAGATTTCGTCATTTACCCAGGTTTCCTGCTCTCAGGCGAGACCTGGCTATTATTGTTGCAGAAAACATTTCAGCAAAAGATGTAAAACAGGGGATTCTCAAAGGGGGAAGATGGCTGGAGAGGGTAGATTTTTTTGACCTTTACAGAGGGGGAGGAATGCCGTCAGGATATAAAAGTCTTGCTTTTTCTTTGGTCTTTCGTGCTTCAGATAGAACTTTGACAGACAAGGAAGTTGACCAGGTTCAGGAAAAAATAGTTAATCTTTTGAAGATAGATTTAGGGGCAAGCATCAGAGAAGGATGATAACGCCTATAATTTACTAGTAGGAAATTATATACTCACCGAAGGACATTCTCTAACCGTATATAGGATATAGTATATCGAAAACAAAGAGTGCGTGAATAGTATTGCCTTGTGGATTTTAAGGTTTTTTCTTACGATATACCATATACCATATACGACATACGAGATTGTCCTGAGGTATTTCTTGAATAAGAAAAGGGCAGAGGATTTCTCCTCTGCCCTTTTTTTATTTATAAACTTCTCATCTATTCTTTTCGCTTATAGGTTTAATACATTCCGCCTCCTGGTGGCATTCCGCCTCCTGGTGGCATTGCTGGCATAGCTGCCTTCTCTTCAGGGATATCAGTAACGAGAGCTTCTGTAGTCAGAATCAAGTTGGCAATACTGGATGCATTTTGAATAGTTGCTCTCACTACCTTGGCCGGGTCTATTACTCCGGCTTCTATAAGGTTTTCATATTTTCCTGTTTCCGCATTGAGTCCATAATCGGCTCCTTTACCCATAACTTTTTCTATCACTACTCCTCCCTCTAAACCAGCATTCTCAGCGATTTTCCTTAAAGGAATCTTGAGAGAGTTTTTGATTATGTTGATGCCAATTTCTTCATCAATATTTTCTGCTTTAAGTTTCTCCAGGGCTGGTGCAATCCTGAGGAGAGTCACTCCTCCACCGGGGACTATTCCTTCTTCTACCGCGGCTCTGGTGGCTGCCACCGCATCTTCTATTCGAGCTTTATTGGTTTTCATCTCCGCTTCTGTTGCAGCTCCCACATTGATTACCGCAACACCCCCGGCTAGTTTAGCCAGCCTTTCTTCTAGTTTTTCTCTATCGTAATCAGAA
>JAUWRE010000068.1 GCA_030610725.1 Candidatus Aerophobota bacterium
CATCGACAATCTCACAAATCAATCGATGCACAATTCCATGGCCGCATCCTGGACAATAATGGGTGGGGCGATTCTTCATTGATTGTGGTCTTGTGAACTTTACCTCCATCTATTTCCCTTTATCCTTCCAAAAACACCTCAGCACAAACTGGTGAATCGTATTTCGTGAATCGTGAATTGTCAATTAAACTCCACAACCACCTGGTTCTTTCTTTACGATTCACTATTCGCCATTCACCATTCACGATTTCGGTGCAAGTATAAATCTTATCCTTCTATAATTGAATTAACCAATTCTATCAGTTTTTGTCCAATTTTTTTGCCGCTTTCCCTAACAGCTTCATCCTCTGTCTGTATCATTTCCATTGAAGAGTAAGAGGTTATTTCCCCAAAACTCTCCTCCCGTATAGTTTTTCCATCTTTTACTGAAATTATAGATACCAAAATATCCATTCTTACTCTATATTCCTCCACAGCTATGGCAGCTTCGGACAAAGGCTCGTTGAAATAGTGAGTAATCTTTCCCTGTAAAATCAAATCAGCCTCTTCCTTTTCTGTTATCTCTAGACGTCCATCAAGAATAAACTCCTCTCTGATGGATTTGGTAAGGGTTTCCTCGAGTCCGTACTGGAAAGTTTCATTAACAAAGAAAGGTATAGCGATTCTTGTTCCGGAAGGGAAAGCCAACCATTGGTAGGTACATCCTCCTAAAAGAACCATCAATAAAGAAAAGAATATCAACCATCCTTTTTGCCTGATGACTTTTTTGTGCATAAATCCTCCCTGAATTAGTCAGAAGCTCTCTCTGGCTCTCACAGACACTTGCTCTCCATCAGCTCCTTCATTTTATTCCATACTGCTCGAGCTACTTCTCTCTTACTCCTTCTGGATAAATGCTCCACTTTACCCTTATTATTTATTAAGGTCACTATATTAGTGTCCCCCTTAAAACCAGCTCCTTCCTCGGTTATATCATTAGCCACTATTAAATCAAGGCTTTTTTCTCTTAATTTTCTGTGAGCTTCTTTTTCTAAATCCTTTGTTTCGGCGCAAAATCCTACCAGAATCTTACTCTCTTTTCTCTGTCCCAGTTCCTTTAAGATGTCCGGGTTCTGCACTAGCTCCAGAATGAACTTTTTCTGGCTAGTTTTCTTGATTTTTCCATTTTCTTTCCTGGACGGAGCATAATCAGAAACAGCAGCACTCATCACTATTCCATCGGCCTCTTCCATTTTTTCTTTTACCATCTTATGCATTTCCCGTGCTGATTCTACCCAATGAAATTCTACTCCTGAGGGAGGATTAAGTGAGGTTGGGCCACTGATGAGAACTATTCTTGCTCCTCGAGATGCTCCTTCCTCAGCCAGAGCGTAACCCATCTTCCCACTGGAATAGTTACTAAAGAAACGAACTCTGTCCAGGGGTTCTCTGGTGGGACCAGCAGTAACCACAAAGGCTTTACCCAGAAAATCATCTCTGGATTGCATAACCCCCTCCAAACATTCTACAATTTCCTGGGGTTCTGTCATCCGCCCGAGTCCTATCTTTCCGTCTGCCAAATCTCCCTCCTCTGGTCCGATGAACCTAAACCCAATCGCTTTTAAACTTTCTATATTTTTCTGTAAAATAGGATTTTCATACATCATATTATTCATAGCCGGTGCGAGCAAAACAGGAGCCTTAGTAGCCAAAACAATGGTAGTTAGAATATCATCGGCAATTCCATTAGCTATCTTACCTATTATATTGGCTGTAGCCGGGGCAATCAGACAGGTATCAGCAAGCTCAGCCAAAGAGAGATGTTCTGCTTTCTTTATGTCTCTACTGAATAATTTCAGAGTAACTTTCTGAGAGGCCAGATTTTGTAAGGTCAAAGGAGAGAGGAAGTGAGTAGCTGTTTTGGTCATAATCGGATAAACTATGGCTTTTTTCTTTCTCAGTAATCGGACAATCTCAGCTGCTTTATAAGCAGCGATGCTACCGGTCACCCCCACTAAAATACTCTTATTTCTTAAGGCACCCATAATACATCATCCGATTGGCTTATAAATAAATTGCACTTTCTCTCTTTGCCAACAGTAGTAGAAGGACCATGCCCTGGATAAACAATTACTTCATCAGGAAGTGTTAATATTTTATCCTTAATAGATTTCTGTAACTCTTTATAGTTACCACCGGCCAGATCTGTCCTTCCTATCCCTCCAGCAAAAAGAGTATCTCCTGAAAAAAGCTTATTATCTCCGTATAAACATATACTGCCTGGAGTATGTCCTGCAGTATGCAAAATTCTTAGAGAAAAACCACCTACTCTTATTTCATCTCCTTCTTCTAATACCCTGTCAGGTAGACTAAAAGACCTGTCTTTTCCGGTGAGGGTTGATAAATTCAATTCTGCATTCTGCAAAAGAAAAACATCAGCAGAATGAGCTAGTAGAGGAGCCTCTGTCTTTTCTCGCAGGAAATCATTGGCTCCTATATGGTCTATATGAGTATGTGTATTGACAATACTCCTAATCTTCAGCGAATCTTTTCTAATTACTTCAATTATTCTCTCACCTTCTTCTCCCGGGTCAACAACAATGGCCTCTTTATCCTTTTCATCCCATAATATATAACAGTTAACCTCAAATATTCCCACTACCACTTTCTTCACCTTCATCTAAAACCTTCTAGTTGTACTTAATCAATGAGAGAACATCATATCCTTTAAGTCTATCTCTTCCCTTTAAAGAGACAAGCTCAATCAAAAAACAAGCCCCTACTATCTTCCCTCCTAGTTCTTCTACTAATTTACAAATGGCTCCGGCTGTCCCCCCGGTAGCCAAAAGGTCATCAAGAACGAGAACCTTGTCACTCTTTTTAACCCCATCCTGGTGAATCTCCAGAGTATCTTCTCCGTACTCCAATTCATAGCTCACTTTCTTCGCCTTATAGGGAAGCTTGCCTGGCTTACGAACGGGCACAAAACCTGCCCCCAACTCATAAGCAACCCCTCCCCCCAGGATAAATCCCCGTGCCTCAGCGCTAACTACTACATCAATTTTCTCGTCTCTATAATGTTCAGCCAAGAGCCCTATTGCCTTCTTCAAATAATTTGCATCTTGCAATAGAGGAGTAATGTCCCTAAACAATATCCCCTTTTTAGGAAAGTCCTGAATGCTCCTAATTTTCTCTGATAACTCCATTGCTATTTCCTCCTCGTACATCCTTAATTTCAAGTTGTAATGTTTCTCTTCCCTTCCATCGATTTATGGTGGGAGTAAAAATCATATCTATATCTCCTGACCTCATTATCCTCTTACCCTCTTCACTAAGGCTAAAAGCTATAGCCTCGAACCTTTCTCCTCCTTCTTTCGTACCAATCACTGCTTTAACAAATTTCTTGTTAAATTCAGGTGAAGAAAAAGGACTCAATCCTTCTCCTAAAAATAAAGGTTGAGGATTATCCGAACCATAGGGCGAAAGAAGCTCCATATCCTCAAAAAACTTACTTTCCAGTTCTTCCAGGCTTACCCTGGCGTCTATAAGGTGGACAGGAACCAAATCTTCTGAAGAAAGTGTCTCCTCAGCCAGCTCATTCAATCTATCCTTTAGTATAGCTATATTCTTTATCGGTATCATCATCCCTGCCGCCATTTTATGCCCTCCGAAACTGAGAAGCAAATCTTCGCATTCCTGAAGAGCATTAAAAATGGAAAATTTAGGAATGCTCCTGGCCGAACCTCTAGCTACGTCTCCCTGAGGAGAAAAAATAACTGCCGGGCGGAAGTATTTTTCTCTAACGTAGGAAGCTAATAGACCGATTAATCCCGGATGCCAGCCATCCTTAGTAAGAATAATCACCGACTCTTTAGTTTCGGGAAGAAGTTTGTCTGCCTCTCTACGCATACTTCCCTCTATTTTCTGTCGTTGTCTATTCTCTGCATCAAGGTCCCTGGCTAATTTGATAGCTTCTCCCCAAGAAGTGGAAAGAAGAAGTCTCACTGCCTTTCTACTCAAAGAGAGCCGTCCGCAGGCATTGAGCCTGGGGGCAAGAATGAATCCTATGTGACCTCCCTTGATTTCCTTCCCATCCAGTCCAGCAATCTCAATTAGAGCTCTTAATCCAAGATTAGAGGTTTGATTGAGACGCTCCAGGCCAAACTTTACCAGAATTCTATTCTCACCTTTTAGAGAAACAACGTCAGCAATAGTTCCCATGGCTACCAGATCTAAATAATCCCAGGGCTCTACCTTTTTAGAAGAAGATTTTTGAGCGAGAGCCTGAATAAGCTTAAAGGCAACTCCTACCCCGGCTAACTCTTTAAAAGGATAGGAACAATCTGGTTGGTGGGGATCGAGAACAGCATAAGCAGAAGGGACTTTTTCTTTAACTCGGTGGTGGTCGGTAACTATAACATCCAGACCCAGACTATTTGCATAATTTATCTCCTGGATACAGGAAATCCCGCAATCGCAGGTGATAACCAGGTCTATCCCCATTTCTACTGCTTTATTTAATGAGCTTTTGTTTAGCCCATATCCCTCCTTTTCTCTGTGGGGAATATAAAAGTAAGCAGAAACTCCCGAGCTACGCAAGAACTGCAATAAAAGAGTAGTAGCTGAGATTCCATCTACATCATAGTCACCATAGATGAGAATCCTCTCTTTCCTGGAGATGGCTTCAGTAATCCTCTGGACGGCCATATCCATCCCCTTCATTAAAAATGGGTCTTGTAGATGTTTCAGGGAAGGATAAAGAAACCTTTTAACCTCTTCGCTCTCTACTATCCCCCGATTATGTAGAAGTTGAACCATTAAAGGAGGAAAACCCCATTCTCTAGACAAAAAAAGGCGTTTCTCTCTTTTCAGGGGCTCCCGGATAATCCATTTTCTTTCCATTGAACTCTATTTATCTTCCTTTCCTAGAATTATAGCCCATTTATAGCTTAAGTCAAGAAATGCCGAAGGACAATATCGTATTACGCAAGAAAAGCTGCTCAATGAGAAATCAGTGAATGCTCGTTACTGGATAGTGAAGAGTTAATTTTAAATCGAAAGCTCTAAATATCAAATCCTAAACAAACTCAAAATTCAAATATCTAAATTCAAAACTAGCTCTTTCTTTGAAATGAATAAAGTAAGGATTTTATTAAGTTCAATTATCTTCTTAATAAGTTTTTCTTTTTTCTAAATCATATTGTTTGGAATTTTGGATTTTGGTCATTAGATATTGTTTAGGATTTGTAATTTTGAAATTATGATTTAATCATAAGAAAGAGCTTCCTTTGTTTGAGGCAAGTCCGCTCTATGCGCTCTTATCAGGAATTTCTTTCGGCAGTAATCTAAATTCTTGCCCTTCAAGAAATGTCTCATTCCAAAAATTTTTCCCATCCCTGAGAGGTGAGCTTCTTCATTCCCTCACTTATAATCATTCCTTCTACTTCTGGGAGACTCTCAATTAGTTTCATTCCCTCTTCAGGTCCCAGAACAAAAACCCCTGTAGAGAGAGCATCTGTTGTAGTAGCATCAGGGCCAATAATCGTTACGCTCATCGGTACATCCTGAACGGTTAAACCAGTTTTGGGATTAACGATATGAGAAAATCGCTTTCCCTCTAGACTAAAATACCTTCTATAGTCACCAGAGGTGGCCACTGCTTTATCTTTTACTTTTATTATATCAATAATCTTATCTTCTTCCCGGGGATCCTGAACACCTATTTGCCATTTTTCCCCTTGCCGGTCAGTCCCCAAAGCGTACAAATCTCCTCCTGCGTTAACTAAAGCTCGTTTTATACCATTCTTTTTTAAAGCCTCTATTGCCTTATCCACAGCGTATCCTTTGGCAATTCCTCCTAAATCAATCTGCATTCCTTTCTTTTCCAATCTAATCTGATTTGCTTCCAGAATTATCCTCTGATAATCAACTAAAGAGATTGCCTCTTCTATCTCTTCCTCAGTGGGAACCTTTTCCTCCTTCTTTGCTTTCTTCCATAAATCAAGCAAAGGTCTAACGGTAATATCAAAAGCCCCATCAGTTAGATTGGAAAACTTTATAGCAGCTTCTACCACCTCCAAAGTCTCCTCAGAAACCTGTGCCTTTCCTTCCCTATTGAGGATAGATATCTCACTGTCTTCTTTGTAAGTGCTCATCAAAGCGTCTACTTTATTGAGTGCCTCAAATGCTTCCCTGATTGCCTTCTCATTCGCTGGTATGATGGTTATCTCTACCAACGTTCCCATAATCATCTCTGTTTGCTTGAGAGGTTTGAGTCTATACTTCTGTACAATTACCGCACTTAACAAAACAGCTATAACTACACAAATTACTACTACCTTGCCTTGAATCGTTCTTAAAAATCCCATTCTCCTTCTCCTACTCCTCCTTCAAGCATATTTTACCTATCTTCACTGTA
>JAUWRE010000093.1 GCA_030610725.1 Candidatus Aerophobota bacterium
TATATTATTAAATTAAGCCACGGGCTATATTTTGGTTTCCCTATCAGCTCTTTTGAACTTTGTTTTCAAGTTAATTAGGACGCAGATTTTCGCAGATATATGCCCAAGAGGAAATTCTGTAACTTCTGACTCAAAACTAAGGCTTAGTGAAAATACAATTCCTAAAAATTTTAATGATTCTTTAGTTAGTTTTTTAGTACTTAAATCTTCAATAATCCGTGTTTATCAGCGTCCAAAAAGGAAATTCATATACTATTAAATTAGAGGAAAGAAAATTATCCTGAGATGTTTCTCAGGTAAATATAGGAGAGAGAGATGATAAAAGTAGGAATTATCGGAGCAGGTGCCATTGCTCAACTGGCACATATTCCCAGTTATCAAAAGGTAGATGGAGTAAGAATAGTGGCTCTCAGTGATTCAAACAAGAAAAAGGCTGAAGCTGTGGCAAAAAAGTTCAATATTAAAGCCTATTTTACTGATTACAAAGATTTATTAGAATTAAACGAAATTGAGGCAGTGAGTATCTGCACTCCTAATTTTTTTCATCAAGAACAGGTTATTGCTTCTCTCCGAGCGGGGAAGAATGTGCTTTGTGAAAAACCTCTTTGTCTAAATGCTAGAGAAGCAGAGGAAATTTTTAAAGAGACAGAGAAGACAAATAATAGGGTCTGTATGATTGCTTATATGAGAAGATTTATGAGTATCTCGCAAATTCTGAAAGAGTTTATTGATCAGGGGGAGCTGGGAGAGATTTATTATGCCAAGGCGTCTTATTTAAGAAGAAGAGGAATACCCACTGCCGGCTCCTGGTTTACCTGGAAGGAAATGAGCGGAGGGGGATCTCTGATTGATATTGGAGTACACATACTTGATTTATCTCTTTGGCTAATGGGAAATCCTACTCCCCTAAGTGCTGTTGGTTCAACCTATGCCAAGTTTAGAAATGAGGCTGTCTCTGCTGGTTGGCCTCCTGCCAGTACTCTAAAAGGAGATAAATTCAATTATAACTTTGATGTAGAGGATCTGACCAGTAGCTTCGTTAAATTTAACAATGGAGCTACTCTCTTTCTAGAGACAAGTTGGGCAGGAAATTCGGAAACTAAAGGAAGTCTTTCTCTCCTTGGCACTAAAGGAGGAGCGAAGATTAGCTTTTATGAAGGCGGTCCTCTTTATGGAAGACTAAAGATATTTAAAGGAAGACAAGGCAGGTTATATGATATTACCCCTGTCCTTCCTTTAAAGGAAGATGCCTTCCACAAAGAAGTGGAGCACTTTATTGATTGTATCAAACAAAGAGAAAACCCTATCACCACCCCTGCGGAAGCTCTTAATGTAGCCAGAATAATTGATGCCATTTACCAATCAGCGGAGGAGGGGAAAGAAATAAAGATTAATTCCTTGCCTACTTAGCAAAATAAGAAAAATATTGGCGGTGTCAAAAAAATATTCAAAAGGAGAAGGATATGCAAATAGCCGTGGCATCATGGAGTCTTCATCGGGAAATTCCCAAGCTAACTCCCTTGATTGAATTTCCCCGCATTTGCCAGGAGGAATTTGGAGTGAAGGCAGTAGAATTGAACTCACCTTTCTTTGCTTCAACAGAAGTAGGATATCTGGATGAGTTGAAAGAGACTCTTTCTGAGAGAGGAATGAAACTGGTTAATATACCAGTTGATTTGGGTAATATAGCTAATCCGGATGATGAGAAGCGAGAAAAAGATATAGAAGCTCTTAAGGAGTGGTTTTCTATAGCTAAACGGATGGGTTCTCCTTTTATTAGAATAAATGCAGGCAAAGGAGAACCTGTAGACGATGCTATGCTGAGAAGAGTCATAGGTAGCTATAAAGAGCTAGTAGAGGAAGGAGAGAAGGTGGGGGTGGGTTTAGTCATTGAAAACCATGGAGGTCCTTCCGCTAATCCTGATAATATTATTCGTATTGTTGAAGCCGTAAAATCAGATAGCTTTGGTGTCTGTCCAGATTTTGGCAATTTTGCTCCTGAAATTAGGTACCAGGGGATAGCTAAGGTTGCTAAATATGCTTTTCTGGCTCATGTGAAAAGTTATGATTTTGATGAAGAAGGGAAAGAGACAACCATCGATGTAGAAAGGTGTCTCAATATCTTAAAAGACAGTGGTTTTGACGGATATTTATCAGTAGAGTTTGAGGGCAAGGGTAACCAGCGGGAAGGAGTGAAAAAGACACTAGCTTTACTCAAGAAATTGGTGAATGGTGAATGGTGAATCGAAGAACCGTTGCTCGTTGCTAGTCACTGGTTGCTCGAGAAGAAGAAAAAGGCCTAGATACTCGACCCTGGATGCTCGTAAAAGAAGGAAGAAGAAAGATAAAGGACAAGAGATGAATCCAAAAACGAGTATCTAGTATCGAGCAACGAGATTGATTGACAATAGAATGGTTTTCTATATAATTAGAGGACCAAAATGATCCTTACTGTTACCCTCAATCCCGCTTTGGACCGGGTAGTAAATGTAGCTAGTTTTCGGCCGGGAAAAGTAAATCTAATAGAAAAAGAGAGGATAAGGATAGCTGGTGGTAAAGGAATAAATGTCTCTCGTGTAGTTAAAACTCTGGGGGAGAGGACTTTAGCTACTGGTTGGCTAGGAGGAAGTCAGGGAAGGATTATAAAGCGAAATCTAGATAAAGAAAATATAGATACAGATTTTGTATTGATAAAAGAGGAAAGTCGGCTAAATCTGACCATCCTGGATCCAGCAAGCGACAAGAAGACTCATCTAGTGGAAGAGGGTCCTCTGATTTCCTACCCGGAGATAAAAAATCTTAAGGAAAAACTCAAAAGCCTGGCAGGAAGGGCGAATATAGTAGTTTTTTCTGGCAGCATTCCCAGAGGGGTAGGGGAAGGTATTTATAATTCCTTAGTTAAGTTAGTTTTGAGTTATAATAATAGGATTATTTCTATTCTGGATACCCGGGGAGAAGCTCTAAAAAAGGGACTCCAGGCAAAACCGTTTATGCTTACACCCAACAAAGAGGAGATGGAGGAACTGACAGGAAGACGCCTGAGCAGATTAGGGGAGTTGGTTGAGGTGGCGCGGTCCCTGGTCGAAAAATATGTTAAATTAGTAGTTGTCTCTGGAGGTAAAGGAGAGGTTCTGGTGGTAAAGAAGAGGGAAGTTATAATACTGACTCCTCCTTCTATAAAGACCTTAAATCCAGTTGGAGCTGGAGATGCGTTAGTAGCAGGTTTTGCAGTGGGGTTATTGAGAGGAACGGGTTTAGAAGAGATGGCTTCTCTGGGAGTAGCTGCTGGTGCAGCCAGCGTCGAAAAAGGAAGAGAAGAGGCTCTTTCGTTGGAGAGGATAGAGGAGTTGGCCAAGAAAGTGAGGTATAGAAGATATTTTCCCAGAGCGAGCTAAGGATAAGACTGGAAATAATATCGAGAGAGGTTAACTATGGGATTAGATGAAAGCAGAGAAAAAAAGAGAAGAATAAGTTATAAGAAGGAGTATTCGAATCTCAATAATAAGTTTCAGGGAAAAGAGAAACAGTTATTGAAAATTCAAAAGGAGCTTTCTTCCCTTGAAAAAGAATTTAAGGAGCAGCAAAAGGAACTTGAATCAATAGACAAAGAAGCCGACCAGTATTTGGATTATTTGAAGAGGTTAAAAGCAGAATTTGATAATTATAAAAAACGTAATCTAAAGGAGCAGGGAAGGAAAGTAACTCTATTTAGCGAAGATTTAATCAGACAGTTTCTTCCCATTGTGGATGATTTAGAAAGAGCACTGGAGATGGTAAGAGGAAAAGAAGACATCACTAATTTTGTTCAAGGAGTAGAAATAATATTCAATCAATTAAAGAGTACCTTAGAAAAGCAAGGACTTGAACAGATTAGGGCCAAAGGAGAACCTTTTGACCCTTATTTACATGAAGCTATTATGAAGGTAGAATTGGATGAGTATCCTGATAACATAATAGTAGAGGAGATGAGGAAAGGTTATAAGTTAAAGGATAGAGTTTTAAGACCAACTATGGTTAAAGTGAATAAAAGGAGTGATAAAGATAGTAGGAGATAAGTTCATTGTTTATCGACAAAAACAATTAGATGGTAAGTGGTGAGTGTTTAATTGGTGAGTAATGCTCTCCTCTGGAGTGAGGGGGGAAATTAACCATTTAACCAATTTGAGCTATTTTGAACTTTGTTTTGGTTTTCCTATCAGCTATGAGCTATGAACTATGAGCTAACTTGACTAGCGGACTACCAGGTCAGCCAGCAATGAATTCATATCTGTGAGGAACGGGAGAATAAGTTTTGATGAGATGTTTGCCATTTCTTAAAAGAAAGGTTCTTCTTTCTTTACCTGCATTACTAGCCTTGACTCTATTGGTGGGAGCTATGTCGGTGTGGACGGCTAAGGCGGCTAACCCGCCTGTCTCTGGAACGGTTACGAAGAGCCTTTCTTCGTCGTGGCGCTCGGAAGCTGTGGTCTCACACACGGTGGACTTGGGTCCTTATCGGCTATTGGCAGTGGCGGTGATGATTCGGGCAGATGAATCGGTTAGTTCGGTCACTTATGCTGACCAGTCCCTTACCCTGGCCAAAGCCCAGAATGCTAGTGGCCTTGCCGCTGAGCAGAGAGTGGAAATCTGGTATCTGATCAATCCCCCGCTGGGGACGGCGAATGTCATTGTTCATCTCGTTTCTTCGGCCAATCCTTCCGCTATTGCTGCGGTCAATTTTACCGGTGTTGACCAGACCGACCCCATTGGGGAGACCGCAGGCAATAATGGAACGGGAACAGGATTCACAGTAACCATCAATACTGCCAACACTGATTCGCTTATTTTTGGGGCAGCTTCAATCCGCGACGGTGACAGCTATCCCTTTGAACCCGATGGCGATATCACGGAGTTGTGGGACGAAACCACCGGCTCCGACAACGTTGACGACGATGGGCTATGGGGGGGAGAGTTGGAGGCGCCCACGGCTAACAACGACTACATTTTGCACGCTACTTACACTGTGAACGACTACTGGGCCATTGCCTGTATTGAGCTAAAAGCGGCTCCTGCGCCTACTTTTACCAGTATTGTCGCATACAAAGATGCCTACAAGAACGGTGATACGGTTACTCTCACCGTAACCCTGGCCGACAATAATACTGCCTGTGACCTTACCGCTGATTTTTCTAACATTGATGACCAGTACATCTCAGGTACAGAAGCAGTGGTTAACTGGGGAACCGATGAACTGGACAATAACAGTGATGGACATACCGATGAGCCGGCCGAGCAGGGC
>JAUWRE010000109.1 GCA_030610725.1 Candidatus Aerophobota bacterium
TTCTATCCCAAAGAAAAGATAGTTGAAGTAGACAAGGGAACGAATCTATGGGAGGCAGCTAATCAGGCAGGAGTATACATTGACAGTGTCTGTGGAGGAGATGGGATTTGTGGAAAGTGTCGCCTTATTTTAAAGAAAGGAGCGGTGGAGACAAAATCTACCACCCTCCTAACTAGAGATGAAGTTAAAAAAGGTTATATTCTTGCCTGTCAGGCTAGGGTAGAAGGAGATGTGATAGTAGAGGTTCCTGTCGAATCGAGGCAGAAAAAAAGGAAAATATTGGTGGATAAAGATGCTGGTCGTTTTCGAGCTCTTCATCCTTCCCTTAAGGAAAAGGTTTCTTTCAAATACAAACCTTTGGTGCAAAAAATGTATCTGGCACTCTCTCAACCCTCTATCCATGATAATCTGTCTGACCATGTGCGCCTTTACCGCTATATCCAGCGAAAAAAGAAGATTCCTGTAATGCAGAGTGGTCTTAAGGTAATACGTTCTTTACCAGAGCTCTTGCGAAAAAATGACTGGAAAATAACAGTAACTCTGGGGATGAGGGGAGGAACAATAGAGATTATTCAGTTAGAAGGAGGAGATACCACAGGGGAAAATTATGCTGTAGTAATTGATGTTGGAACTTCTACAGTAGTAGCTCATCTGATAGATTTGAATACCGGTGAGACCATAGACGCTGAGGCTACCTATAATTCCCAAAAGGTTTATGGTGAGGAAGTTACCCGACGGATAATTTATGCCGAGCAGAACAGATTAGATAAGTTAAGGGAGGTCGTAGTTGGTGATATAAACAATCTTATTACTGCCCTGGTTACTAGAAGCAAAGTAAGATTAAATGATATTATGGCTATTCTCTGTGCCGGAAATACGGCTATGGTCCACTTTCTTTTAGGATTCAATCCTTCCCAAATAAGGAAAGAACCTTATATTCCTGTTTGCATTTCTCCTCCTCCTATTAGAGCTGTCGAAATAGGAGTGAAGGTTAATCCTCGTGGTCTTCTTTATTGTCTTCCCAGTATAGCTAGTTGGGTAGGGGCAGACATTACGGCTGGTATTCTAGCTACAGGTCTTTACCGGGCAAAGGATTTGACTATGCTTATAGATATAGGGACAAATGGGGAGATTGTTATTGGCAACAGGGAGTGGATGGTTTGTTGTTCTGCTTCTGCTGGTCCGGCCTTTGAGGGAAGTGGGGTAAAGTGTGGCATGAGAGCAGCTGAGGGAGCCATAGAGAAGGTGAGTATTAGGTTAGGAAAGGATATTAAATATACCACTATAGGTGATGGCAAACCGATGGGAATATGTGGCTCGGGATTGATTGATCTCATAGCTGAGTTGTTTACCGCTGGTTTTATTGATAGATCGGGAAGGCTGGACCTTTCTAGAGATAAGAGAATTAGAGAAAGAGATGGAGAGGCAGAATTTGTTTTGGTCCCTGCTCAGCATTCAGCAACAGGAGAGGACATAGTAATTACCCAGCCGGATATTGATAGTTTGGTCAGGGCAAAAGCGGCTATTTTTGCCGCGGTAAATATACTGGTTGGCTCACTTAATTTAGAATTCGAGGATATAAGAAGAATATATTTGGCCGGGGGGTTCGGAAATTACCTTGACAGAAAGAAAGCTCTTACTATAGGCCTCATACCAGATTTGCCTTTAGAGAGAATTCAGTTTGTGGGAAACACCTCTATTATGGGAGCAAAGATAGCTATGCTCTCACAGGAGGCTTTAGAGACATGCTATGAAATCAGTCGAAAAATAACTTATTATGACCTTATCACTCATTCTAATTATATGGATGAATTCATGTCAGCTAAGTTTTTACCTCACACTGACCTGGATAAGTTTCCTGATGTATCGGTTTTAAAGATCGGTAGTGTCAAGAATTGTACGATGAATATGAAAAATAAAAATCTAGGAGGAGATTAAAAGTGAGAAGCAAGGTCTATTTTGCCGGAGCAAGAGCTCAATCCGGAGAGGCCAGTCTTTTAAATAAGACAGGCAAACTTTTTAAAGAAGCAGGTTTCGATAAGATTATGAAAGAGGATGACCTGGTAGCCATTAAGCTTCATTTTGGGGAGGGAGGTAATACCAGATTCATTAGACCTATTTATGCTAGGCAGATTGTAGAGCAAGTTAAGAAAATGAAGGCCAAACCATTTCTAACCGATGCCAATACTCTTTATCGAGGGACGAGGAAGAATGCTGTAGACCATTTGAATACAGCTATTGGTAATGGTTTTTCCTATGCTACAATTGGTGCACCGATTATTATTGCTGATGGACTCAAAGGGAAGAGTTTTAGCGAAGTGAGAATTGACAAAAAGCATATCAAGAGTGCAAAAATAAGCAATGAAATTTATTATGCTGATGCTCTCATTGCGGTAACTCACTTCAAAGGACATGAGGGGACAGGCATGGCAGGTTCAATGAAGAATTTGGGTATGGGGGCGGCTAGCCCCGCCGGCAAACAAGTACAGCATGCCGGCGTGCTTCCTTCCGTAAATAAAAACGTATGCATAGGATGTGCCAAATGTAAAAAATGGTGTCCGGCAGAGGCTATAACCATAGAGAACAAAAAGTCATTTATACATTCTGAGAAATGTATAGGCTGCATGGAATGTGTCACCGTCTGCCCAACTGGTGCTATCTCTATTATGTGGGATGAGTCCACCAGGAATCTACAGGAGAAGATGGTTGAATATGCCTATGCAGTTTTAGAAAATAAGCAGGATAAGGCTGGTTTCTTTAGCTTCGTAATGGACGTTACACCAGATTGTGACTGTTGTAACTGGAGTGATGTAAGTATAGTGCCTGATATTGGCATTCTGGCATCCAGGGACCCTGTGGCAATTGAACAGGCTTCATTGGATCTGGTGAATGCTCAGGAAGGATCAAAAGGTACAGCTTTGAAGAATGCATTTTCATCAGGAAAAGATAAGTTCAGGGCCTTACATCCCACAGTAGAGGCTCACTTGCAGATTGATTATGCGGAAAGGCTGGGTTTGGGGAGTAAAAGATATGATCTGGTGGAAATTTGATTAGTTCATAAGAAGCTCATAGCTCATTGCTCATAGCAAGTTCAAAACCAAATTCAAAAAACCAAAATTCAAAAGAGCTCGTGGCTTAAATTAACCATTTAACCATTTAACCATTTAACTGGTTTAACTAACGGGCTAGCAGGTCAATGAACAATGAACAAGGTGATAGACTATGAGTCAGATATTTGGACCAGTACCCTCTAGAAGACTGGGATTTTCACTGGGTATAGACACAGTCCCCTATAAAACCTGTAGCCTTGATTGTATCTATTGCCAATTAGGAAAGACCACTAATAAAACTATTGAGAGGAAAGAATATATATCTTGTGATGATATTCTGCCTGAAATAGAAGAGATTCTTCTTAAACAGAAAGAAAGGATTGATTATATTACCTTTTCCGGTTCTGGGGAGCCCACCTTAAATTCCAGGATGAAAACGATAATCAATAGTATCAAGAAATTAGCCTCTATTCCCGTAGCCGTACTAACTAATGGAACTCTTCTCTTTCAACCAGAAACACGGGAAGAGCTGATGGAAGCAGATTTAGTTATTCCTTCTCTGGATGCAGTAAGCGAGGAAGTATTTAAGAAGGTAAATCGTCCTCATCAGTCACTGAGAATTGATAAAATAATAGATGGATTAAGTGATTTTTCTCAGGAGTTCAAGGGGAAAATCTGGTTGGAGATTATGATGGTGAAAGGAACAAACGATTCTCCCCAGGAGATAAAGAGGATGGCTGAGGCAATTGAGAAAATAAAACTGGATAAGATTCAATTAAATACTGTTGTTCGTCCTCCAGTAGAAGAATTCGCTCAGCCTGTTAACTTAGAGGATTTAAAGAAGATAAGGAGGACTCTAGGGGAAAAGTGTGAAATTATAGCTGAATTCAAGAGACCAAATCAAGAATTTTATAGGGAGGATATAGAGAAAGGGATATTAACTATGGTTAAGAGACGTCCGGTTACACTGCTTGATATTTCTCGTTCCTCAGGAATACATCAGAATGAGGCAATAAAATACCTGAATATACTGAAAAAAGAAGACCAAATATTGACTAAGGTTCACAGGGGAAGAAGATACTACTACAAAAAAAACAGCGGATAGCAAATCAGTAAATGGTTAGGTGGTAAGTGGTTAAGTGGTAAATGTCGCCCTCTCTCCTGTGGGGAGAGGGATAGGGTGAGGGGAGAATCAACTATCTCGAGCTATCTTGGACTTTGTTTTGGATTTACTATGAGCTATCAGCTATGAGCTAATTTAATAGTATAGGAATTTCCTTTTTGGACGCTGATAAACACGGATTATTTAAGTGTTAAGTGCTAAGTGCTAAAAAACTAACTAAAGAATTATTAAAATTTTCAGAAATTGGATTTTCACTAAGCCTTAGTTTTGAGTCAGAAGTTACAGAATTTCCTCTTGGGCATATATCTGCGAAAATTTGTGTCCTAATTAATTTAAGCCATGAACTTTGTTTTGAATTTACTATGAACTATGAGCCATGAGCTAACTTAACTCCTCTTTTTTCGCTATTTTGGACTCTCCCAAAACCCAATGGTCTGGATAGTAGTACAGATAATCGCGGACCACTTCCATGAATTTTTCAGCTGCCTTCTGTATGCTACGTTCTTGCGGAAGGCTTTTTTCAACTTCAATAGGGGTTTCAATAATTCCCCTTTGGTTTGCTTTCTGGTATCTACTCCTAACGGCGAAA
>JAUWRE010000080.1 GCA_030610725.1 Candidatus Aerophobota bacterium
CACCTGGCCGATTCTTTTTTCACCCTCTTTTCCTCCCGGAGTTTGAATTGCCAGATAACCTAAGAATTCATCCCCTTTATGAACTGTCAGTATCTCTGCTTTTCTATCCATAGCCGCACCCGTAGTTAAAATTCTCTTAAAGTCTTGTAGGGAACGGAAAAATCTTACTGCTTCCTTTTGATAAACTTGCACTATATTCTCTAGATTTTCTTCCTGGTAAGAAAAAACCTGCACCTTTTGAGTATCAAAGCTCTTCAAATCATTGCCAGAAATTCTAAATTTATGCACTCTACCTACTTCTACGCAACCAGCCCTTATATATAAATTACGTTCACCGGAAACTAACGCAATATCTATCCCATCCTTATCCATCTTTTTTATACCATCCTCTAATAGCAGACTGGCAAATCCTCTTTTCCTGTATTCAGGATGGGTACAGACAGCACCGATGCCGCCAATCTTTGTCTTACAACCATAAATTGCTATCTCGCTTTCAGAGATACCAAAATGAGAGACAGGTCTGCCATCCTCCCGTATGATGCGCATATTTTCTAAATTATCATCATTAAACAATAATGGATACCACTTTTCCATACTAGGTGGTCCATTAGAGCTTTCCCTAAATACATAATCAACTAGCTCTATTACCTGATTAAATTCTTCCTTTCTGGTTCCTCTGGGTTCTTCCATTTTAGATATTCCTCTATTTTCTATCCTGAAGTTAAGGTTAGCCATTCCATCTCTTCCTTCTTTTTCTCTGATTTCTTTATAGGAA
Organism: Candidatus Aerophobota bacterium; assembly: GCA_030610725.1. Classification (GTDB taxonomy): domain Bacteria; phylum Aerophobota; class Aerophobia; order Aerophobales; family AE-B3A; genus AE-B3A. Next base: position 776 of record JAUWRE010000080.1, read on the forward strand.
TCAGCTTCTGCCTATAGCAGGATTAGCACCTCAAAAGGAGCAAAATTTATCTCTCCCTGTAGCTTCTTCTTTTCCTTGAGCTCTGTATATTCTTTATTCAGAAATATCCTGGAGGACTTATCTGAAAAGTTCATTACAAAGATAAATTTTTTGCCATTTTTTTCTCTGAGAGTTATCTCTACTTCATCAGGAACCTTGATACCTTCAGGAACCAAACCTTTTAGGATTTCTGCTATAAATTTGTCATAGAAAGCTTGAGGTAGACCACAGCCTACATAGTAAAATTTACCCTCTGCAAAAGTATTTACGGTAACTGCTGCATAGGAAGCGTGCCAGCTATTTTTATATTCAGCCAGGGGTTTAGCCTTTTCTGGAGTTATCAAATCAGCAAAAGTATCTGCTTGATATACCTCCCCACTGCTAGTTTGCACTTCTATCTTTCTTTCTCTTAAGTTGTCCCAGGCGTATATACTTATACCAAAAAGCTCTCTCAGCTTACCGGGAAGAATACTCTTCACTATGTTACTATGCCTATCCTTTATACCAAATCTGAATCCAGCAATAAATGTGCCTCCCTCTTTTACATATTCTTTGATATTATTTGCTGTCTTATCATCTACTATATACATAAGGGGAGCAATAATTACTTTGTATTTACTAAAGTCATCCGTTGGTTTTACTATATCCACATTTATTCCCTTTCTTCTTACTGTTTTATAAAAGCGTAATATCTCATCAGAATAGTTGTACATAGGTTTTTCTTGATAGCTATAGTTGACCCAGATATTCTCATAATCATAGATGATAGCTACAGGAGAGATTACTTTAGAGCCTTCAAGCTGAGGTCTAATGCGATCTATTTCAGAGGCTATCTGGGCTGTTTCTTTGTAACTTATGGATTTATCTGTTCCATCGTGCTGAAGGATGGCAGAGTGAAACTGTTCTATGCCAAAGGTGCATGCCCTCCATCTAAAATATACTACTGCTTCAGCTCCATGAGCATAAGAGTGATAGGTCCACAGTCTCATCTCACCGGGAGAAAGAGCGGGAGTTATATCTTCTCTGGTTATACAGCCACATTGCTGTTCCATTACCCAGAAGTTTTTCTTCTTTAGTCCTCTCATTACATCATGGGCCAGAGCAACATGAAATCTTTTTTCTAATCCTTGCGGATAGTTATCCCAGGAGACAAAATCATATTTTTCTGCTAAGTCATAATAATTAAGCTCAGGAAAAAGTCCCATAAAGTTATGGGTAACAAATTTATCTGGACTTATACTCTTTAGAAGCTCTACCTGCATATTACTGTATTTAACATTCATATCTGAGAAGAATCTTCTAAAGTCTAAGTCAAAGGAAGGATTATGATAATCTACTATAGGCAAGGGTATCTGCTCCCAACAGATATAATCATGACTCCAGAAGGCATTACCCCAGGATTGGTTCAGATTCTGCAGGGTTTTGTATTTTAACTTAAGCCAGTGCTGAAATTCTTTCTTGCAATTATTACAGTAGCATTTGGGGTTACCAAACTCATTGTCTATCTGCCAGCCAATTACCTGAGGGTTATTCTTATAATGTTCGGCTAATTTTCTTATGATTCTTTCTGAGTAATGATAATAGGTTCTATTGGTAATGCAGTAGTGCCTCCTTTTCCCGAAGCCCATGCGCTGTCCACTTTTTAACAGAGGCAATATCTGGGGGTGTTTTCCTATAAGCCAGCTAGGCGGAGCAGCAGTAGGAGTAGAGAGGACAACTTTCACTCCTTTCTCATTAAGAATATCCATTGCTTCATCTAACCAGGCAAAGTCATAGAGGTCATCTTCTGGTTCCAGTTTACTCCAGGCAAACTCAGCTAGCCTTGCCAGACTAATTCCAGCTCTCTGCATAAGCTCAGCATCAATCGGCCAACGTTCCTTCTCCCAATGTTCTGGATAATAATCAGCTCCTAGGTACATAGACAAAACCTCCTAACTTGCTATAGTTTCGTAGATTTTCAGTCAACTCCCAAGACTACTGCCTTTGCCTTTCCTCTTTTATTTTCACTTACCTTTTCTTTGGAATGATTAATCAATTACTTTTTAGTATAGTAAACAGAAATACCTTGTCAACACCGCACCTTACTTCCTACTTGCTGCTTGGTAGCGGTTATTAATAAAATGAACGCAGCAGACAAATTTTCTCTCAAGCAAGCAGAAAAAAGTTTCACTTCGCATATAACCGGTAACAAAATTGCTGAAAAAGTGTAATTTCGTCATTGCGAGCGAGGTCCCTCGCCTGTCTGCGTGTGGATACGCATAGGCAGGGTTGTCATTGCGAACGGAATGAAGCAATCTCGATTACATCGCTCGGGATAAACTCCGCAATCTCTTTTTGAAATTGCCAAATCTGCTCTGAGTCTAATTTTGAGATTGCTTCAGGACTCTGTCCTTCGCAATGACATCAGCATAATTCTGCTCTGCAGAGAGACTTTTTCAGCAATCTCTAAACATTTCATTGACAGATTTCTTCATATATGGTAGAAAGAAAGTAAAAATAATCATTTAAGGAAGAAATTTCCTTGATAGATTCACGAACTTACCCTTACATCAAGCGGCATAGTGCTCTGGATAAAGGGAAGAGATGGAAATTGTTTTTGACTGCAGTAATTTTCACTCTGATACTCCAGTTAACGGCTAAAGCACCGCTTTCTGCCAGTGATTACCTGCACATTATTGACAGCGGCTTCACTAACCTTCCCACCAGTGTAAGGGCTATGGGAATGGGCCAGACATTTGTAGCTATAGCTGATGATTACGGTGCATGCTACTTTAACCCTGCCGGTTTGGTTCAAATCACCCAGAAAGAACTGGGTACAATTTATACGGATTTGTACGGCTTAGGTCTTCTAAAACAGAGTTTTCTATCTTTTATAGAGCCAACTACAGGAATGGGGGCAGGAGGAATTAGCTGGAGTCGATTATCGGCAGACCTTGAACCAGAGAAATGGAACTGCGACTTATACTCCTACTCCTACGCACAGTTTCTCTTCCAGGATAAGTTAACCACTTCCAGAAAGACATTTAGCTCCTGGGGAGTTAATATAAAATATCTGAGAGAAACTAGCCCGTGGGGCAATGCTAGTGGGTACAGCTTAGATGCAGGCTTCCTTACCCGAGGAGAAAAATTTTCTTGGGGAGCCAATATCCAGGATTTAATTTCCCAGATAAGTTGGACTACAGGAAGGAAAGAATCAATTCCTACTAACATAAAATTGGGTACAGTTTATAGGTTCACGCCTCATCTTCTTACGGCTTTGGATATAGATGCCTCCTGGCAAGACCTTCCCAAGAATATTCGCCTGGGAAGTGAATGGTGGGTCCAGCGTAACATTGCTCTTCGTTTGGGAGCAGTCAAAACATTTCAAAAAAATGCTGATTTAACTTTCTCCACTGGGCTGGGTCTTTATTTTCCTTTTCAAAAGAGAAAAGTAATAAGTATGATTGCCTTTAACTATGCTTTATCCTCTCAACAGAACCTTAGCACTACACACTACTTCTCTCTTTCCCTTGGTTTCTAAAAATATTGAAGGGGGAAACATCCCCCCTCAACGGCCCTTGGCCTGCTCCTCCCAAGTTCAAAAACAGGCAGAGTACCTCAGGACAATTTCTTTCGTCGCTGTATAGTAGCTTCTTATTATTTCTCCTCAGTTTCTCCCTTCGGGAAAAATATAAACTCGTCGCCTTGCTCCTCAAACAGTATATTTTTCTTTATCCTCAACTCTAAACTTCGTTAGGGTTGCTCCTATAAGGCTCCTTCAGAAAATGTCCTTCGGTAGATGTATAAACAAATCTCAAAAAAGCGCCTCAGGACAATCTCGTATTGCCTGTATCGTATGTCGTATTGCGCAATACGCATCACGCACGACGTAATACGATTAAGGGATAAAACTCATCCCCTCCTTTATCTCTAGAGCAAAAGCGCTCAATAGCTTTACAGCAGCCTCAAGGTCTTTTAAGGAAAGAACCTCCACAGGGGTATGCATGTAGCGTACTGGAACCGACATTAGAGCTGTAGCCACGCCAGCTCGACTAAGCTGAATGACATTAGCATCAGTGCCGGTAGCCCCACTTACTCCGGCAACCTGGTAGGGAATCCTTTTCTCTTGAGCAATCTTCATCAGCATTTCCCCCAGCTTAGCATTTATGTTTGCTCCTCGGAAAAGAACAACTCCTTTACCCAGGAGTATCTCCCCTTCTCTCTTCTTATCCACATCAGGATGATCAGTAGCTAAGTCCACATCTACAGCGATTCCCACCTCAGGGTTGATAGAATAAGCGGCTGTGCGCGCTCCTCTTAAGCCTATCTCCTCCTGCACAGTAGAGGTAGCAAATACTGCTGCCCGTAGTGGTTTATCACTAATTCGCCTTAAAACTTCACAAATCACAAAAGCCCCCACCTTGTCGTCAAAACCCCGGGACACTACTAACTCTCCTGCTAATCTTTCCAATCTCTCCCAAAAAGTAATAGGGTCACCAATGGAAACCATTTTCTCTGCTTCTTTCTTATCCTTTGCTCCTATATCAATCCATTGCTGGGAAAGCTCAACTACCTTCTTTCTCTCTTCTTCTTTAAGCATATGAATAGCTTTTCTTCCGATTACTCCCAATACTGGACCCTTTCGGCTATGAATTTGCACTCTTTTCCCTGGAGTAATATGAGCGTCTATTCCTCCTATAGAAGAAAAAAAGATAAATCCTTTCTCGTCAATATACTTGACCATAAATCCAATTTCATCACAGTGACCAGCTAGCATTAAACGAGGCTTTCCCTGAGGGTTTTTTATCCCCATCACATTTCCATGCACATCAGTTTTTACCTCGTCAGCAAACTTTTCCATCTGTTTCCTGACCACCTTCTGGACTGGCTCTTCAAATCC
>JAUWRE010000136.1 GCA_030610725.1 Candidatus Aerophobota bacterium
CGCAGAACAACTTTCCTTATACCTATTTTGGTCTTGCTCCAGGAACAACAAAAAAAGATATTAAGAGATGCCTGGAACGCTGGAATAAAGGTGATAATGGCATCTTGAACTATGCGCAAGCCTATAAGCTGGAGCCAGGAACTGGCTGGTCAGTTCCCCCCTGCATCCTGCATGCTCCTGGTTCTTTGGTTACCTATGAAATCCAGGGCCCGAGTGATGTCTTTGCTATGTTTCAATCAATGGTTGAGAACAGGCCCGTCCCCTGGGATTTACTGGTGCATGATGTGCCCAAAGATAGGCATTACGACCTTGACTTTATTATTCGGCTCATTGACTGGCCAGTTAATCTTGATGAGCATTTCAAAAAAAATCATTATCTTAAACCGCTACCGGTAAGTAATACAAAAGAGGAAGGATATCAGGAAATGTGGATCACCTATGGCGCAGGCGACATATTTAGTGCCAGGGAGTTAACCGTATTTTCGGGTAGGAGTGTAACCATAAAAGATAATGGTGCTTATGGACTGGTTGTGATACAGGGACATGGAAGTGTGGGTAAAATGCCGGTAGAATCTCCAGTTCTTATTAGATATGATGACCTTACCCATGATGAGCTCTTTGTTTCTAGTGAGGCGGCCAGAAGGGGAGTAAGAATTACCAACAAAGGCTATGAGAATCTGGTTATCTTAAAACACTTTGGCCCCGGAACAAACCCTGATGCTCCAGAAATTGGAAAATAAGCGTCTTTATCCCTATCATTTTGGTCTATTTTTGTAAGTACTCAGTGAACCACGTCATTGCGAGCGCAAGCGAAGCAATCTCAATCTCCATCAGAGATTACCACGTCGTCCTGAAGGCCTTCAGGATTTCATCCATCGCAATGACAAGCGAGAGACCTTGCTCGCACACGTAGTCCATTGAGTATTTACATTTATTTTTCCAGTATATCAAGGGCTTTTTCTCCTCCAATCATTCTCTGGTAAAGGCCGATTACTCTTCTCAGGCAGTCCTCATTACTGCTCAAATCTATTTTTTGTTTAGAACCGGGAGGAGTCCAGAGAGAAAAGTCCTCAAATATTTGTCTTATTTTATTTTCAATCTGTTCCTTGTCTTCCCTTCGAGCACCCATCAGCAATTCAGGGATAGTAGGATTAGCATCAGTAAAGCGATAAGTTGCTCCTAGGTCATCTTTGCCCAGATAGGTATCTCCATCCCGCTTTATGGGAGTTAGGTATCTGAAAACAGTAGCCAGGGCAAAGGCTAGTTTGTCTTTGAATTCTTCAGAAGCAGTAGTATAATGTTTGGAGATAATGGTAGGAGCAATTCTTTCTCTTAATTTCAGAGTATGATTGATGTTAACTCTGACTGCGTCATCTTCTAATTCGCTGATTCTTTTTACAAAACTGAAGGCATACTTTGCTGCATCCTCGCCTTCAATGGGTATATCTTTTTCTACAATTTGAGCATTGCCGCCAACTACTAGCCGCAAGTACTCTTTAATGATAGGATTATTTGCCGCCGCATTTATTTTTTTATATCCAGATAACTGTGCCAAATGAGTTATAAAAGGAATATGAACCGAGTTAAGTAATCTTAATTTCCAGTTATGGTAAGAGTTAATACTACCTCTGGTAACAATTACTCCCCTATGGGTGAGTTCAGAAAAAGGCACCCTCAATCTTTCCCTGGTATCTCTAATCACTAATGACCATTGTTCTGGCATCTTTTCGGTATAAGTAATTAAGTGGTCTTCTTTGCCAATTCTCTTTTCAGCTTCTTCCTTTATTGCCTCAGGAACAGCAGCGGGGTCTGGCACTACTCTATCCCCCATCTCGTCCAAGAAGTCAACCTTATTTTCCAACCAGGATAGATAGGAGAGATTTTCTTTTTCTCTAGCATATTCCTTCTGGATGTCTCTCACTATTTGGCCATTACCTTTGAGATTATCTGTGTCCATTACCGAAATGGTGCTTTTCGGGCCATGCTCGTCAAAGTAACCAAATAGAGTTTCTGCCAGAATATCCATACCAATCTCTTCTTTTCTTATACCTGCTTCGGTAACTCCTACCAGGATTAGGTCTAAATCATTTTTCACCTGTCCGAGGAATTGTTCCTTTCCTTCCCTTGTGGATAAAGCACTGGCGCCTACCACACTCTCTATTAATTTTATACCCGTTATTCCCCCCCCCTTAAATGTAACCACATGGTATAATCCGCCCTGTTGATTCACTGCTTCAGCTTTTGAGCTGTGTCTTGGTTGAGCAATAAAGATTCCACCTTTATACTTACCCATTTTGATTAAATCATGGACATACTCATGAGTTAAAGCTCTTTGCAATCCACCAGCACCAATAGCCAGTATTTTAACTTCTAAGGAAGGTTTTCTTCTAGTCAAAAGTGGTAATTTCATTTTTCGTTTTATGCTCTCTTTTCTTTCTCTTCGAGATACGATTCACTAGATACTAGATACGCCCTCTTATTTTATCTTCCTCTTCCATTATCAGGAGTCTTCCTTGCGGATCAAACCTCTCGTACATTGCTTTTCTTAATGGCTGCCTTTCTCTGTACGATGTCCGATGGTCATAGCCTAACTCTTGCCAGGGAGGCTTAGAGGGAAGAGCCTGGTCAAATTCTGCCAGAAGCTCCTTTTGATAACTATCGGCAAAGGTTTTCTCAAAAAATCTAGGCAGTGCTTCTTCTACCAATCTTTTCCAGGATTGGGTTTCTTTACCCGGAATAATAGGATAAAAAAGTGCGCCATTTGCCTCAGCTGCCCTTCTATCTCCTGGGGCATCACCTAACATCAGCATTTCATCGGATTTATATTTACCCCTGGCAGTCATTCTGATGTGCTCTTCTTTCTTACCCATTTCTTGTCCGGCAATGACTCTTACATAATTATTTAGATTATGTTCCTTCCATTCTCTATCTAATGCCTCATAAGGTGTTTGCGAAACTACTATAAGGTCAGCATTTTCAGAGGCTAGTGCCAGAGTTTCCCTTACATGGTCGAAGGGAGGAATATTCTTAATTTTAGCAGCTATAGTTGAATTTACTGCTTTACTCCAGGTCAGAAGTTTGGATAAGGAACTCTCCCTTCTTTCTTGCACATATTCTTCCAGGGTAGGATTACCTAAGGATATATCCTTGTATTTTCTAATATAGGCATCCAGGGTAGTTGTATCGGGAAGAGTAATTCCTTGTTCCATTGTCATTTGCTTTATCTCTGGTATTTCGGTGAGAAAACGGTATATATGCTGCAAGGCAATAAAGCGATTGCATCCTCGCATCCTGGAGAAGAGGTTAACAAATTCAGCCACCTCACGCAGATAGGATTCAATACCCCATAGCTGATGAAAGTCCATAATCTTTGCATGAAAAACTACAATTTGCTTGGGATTCATAGAATCAAATACACAGCCGTCCGAATCAATGGCAATAAGAAATTTCTTTTTTCTGGGGAAGTTTTTTAATCTCTCTGTTGCTACCTTCAATTCCTCTCTATTCATTTACCTCTCCTTTTTTCTTGGATGTGCAGATATTATAACTTTTCTTAATTCTTGCGTCAAGAAAGACCCCCTTGACTGGTTAATGTTAAACTAATAATATATTGACTGCTGCCTTGATAGAACTAGGAACTTATACGTTTACCGAAGCACATTTTCTGAAGGAGCCTTATAGGAGCAACCTTAACGAAGCTTCGAATTGAGGATAAAGAAAAATATACTGTCTGGGGAGCAAGGGGACGATGCTCTGCCTTCTTTTGAATTTGGGGGGAGCAGGCCGAAGGCCGTTGAGGGGGGATGTTTCCCCCTTCAACGTCTTTTATATCTTTCCCGAAACGAGAAGCTGAGCAGAAATAATAAAAGGCTACTATACAGCGACGGAAGAAATTGTCCTGAGGTTCTTCTTGACAAATAAAAATTGAGGGAGAATTTAGTATGAAAAAGTGTAGTATAGGACTGATAGGTTTAGCAGTGATGGGTAAGAATCTAGTTCTCAATATGGAGAAACACGGCTATTCGGTGGCGGTTTTTAATAGAACCGTGCAAAAAGTAGATACCTTCTTAAAAGAAGAAGCCAGAGAAAGGAATATATTAGGGACTCACACTATAGAGGAATTGGTCGAAGCTCTCGAGGTTCCC
>JAUWRE010000013.1 GCA_030610725.1 Candidatus Aerophobota bacterium
ACCCAGCAGTTTCTTAAATTCCTCTTCGTGCGGTAATGTATATCCCTCAAGCCAACACGAACCATACTCAAGGGCAGTAGTGGCTATCAGCATATTCTCCACTGCCGCAGAACCATCTTCTACCCACCATCGAGAAGAAGGATCCATCACCACTGCGATGATCGCCGCTGCTTTCTCCATCCACTCAGCCGCTATCTTGAGTTGCTCAATCATGGCTCGATCAGTGACCACGATGAAGTCCCATGGTTGTTGGTTACTGCCGGTGGCAGCAAGCCTCCCGGCATTCACAATCTTCTCCAAATCCTTTCTGGGAATCGATTCTCCTGTGTACTTACGAACACTCCTTCGCTTTCCTATCGCCTCTAGTGCATTCATTTAGAGCAAACCTCCTTTCCACCTTACTCCTCTAAGAAATATCCGGCTGGTTTTTTGAAACCCAGATTGCTTCGGCTTCGCCTCGCAATAACAGTAATTGTATTCTTGGCCGTCTTATGAGAAAACATCCGGTAAAATATACTTTTCCTGGGAGCGCTCAATATAGTGCAAAGCGAATACTCCCCCCTCACCTTAGTCCTCTCCCCTCAGGGGAGAGGGATTCTTTCTTCACGAGATACGAGATACGAGATACGAGTTCATGGCGGACGCGGCTGCAAGCAATTCGAACCGCCGCCGAAATAACCGCCCATATCAAAATACTGTCTGTTCACCCACCCTATTTATATCAGAAATTATCCAAGAAAGCAACCCAACTGCGTTTGTTGCGGATGTCCTACAAACAGATAGCCAAAAGCTTAAGGGAACTCGAGTTTGCGAAGTTGCGAAGCAATTTACGAATTGCGTTTAGCAATGCCGCAAACCCGAAGTTAGGCGAAGTGCACTTTTTTATAATAAGAACCATTAAGAACCTTGATGTTTTTTGAAATGTTATCCACAATTGACATAGTATCTTTATCTCCCACACTTAAGACTTTTAAGATATTCTATATCCTCCTTTAATTTCTTCTCAGTGGGAATATCTGAGAAATCCTCAAGAGAAAGATATCCCTTGTAACCTACCGCCTTGAGGCCATTCATAACCTCTTCCCAGTCAACAATTCCTTCCTTTAACCGAGCCCAAGTAGGCCTCCAGAAGAAAACCCCCTTTTTGTTTTTCTTTTCAATCATCCACTTGGAATTCTTAACGTGAACGTGGGCTAAATATTCTCCCAGAAGCTCCATTCCCATGTACCAATTTTCATATCCTTCCTGGATCATATTTCCCGGATCGTAAATGAGTCCAATATATCCAGGATCAAAGAAGGAGATAAGACGGTGAGCCGCAGAAGCACTGGGTATAATATTTCCCATATGCAGTTCTAAAAGAGCCTTTATACCATATTTAGAGGCAATTTTTTCCACTTTTTCTAAGTTTTTTCGTGTCTCTTGAAACAGACTATTATAGCTGTTTCCTGGCTCATAAGAGGGAGCATTTATCCTTATCTGAGGACATTCCATAATTTTAGCTGCTTGCATGGCTTTTTCTATTTTTCCAAATTCATTGGGCTTTAAATAGGTAGCCAGGTTACAGATTTCCAGCCCCACTGCTTCTGTTATCCCTTTGATATAATCTGCTTTTTCTTCCAGAGTTTCAAGAGAAAGAGTGCATTTATTACCTTTCCAGAAAGAAGTTTCCTGTTCATTTTCTTTTAAAACTGTCACCACTCTCCACTCAACTCCCTCATATCTAAGATGGGCTAATCTTTTCACTACCTCTTCAGGCGTGAATTCCGGAGTAATGACCGTAAACACGCTTATTTTCATCTCTTCTTCTCCTTAAAGCCGGAATTGAGGTAAATAATCAGCATTTGCTTGCAGGAGCTCATCAAGCATCTTGGCAGCATCCTCACAATTTTTAACTAAGGGGTCATTGACTAAGGCCTGTAGGGCCAACTTCTTGTTGCCAGTCAGAGCAGCCTCAACAATCATCTCCTGATTTGTTATGTGTTCTAAGGTTAACCCAAGTATCCCAGGAGGCAGCTCTCCTACCGAAACAGGATGCACTCCATTTGCATTTGCTAAACCTGCAGTCTCCACTATCACATCTGATGGAAGATTGGCAATTTGTCCTTGATTGGGTAAGTTCATCATGAATGTACTATCTTTCCCAATAGCAATGGCAGAGATAATATCACATACCTTCTCCCCGGAGCACTCTAGGCTTATTGATTGGTTTCCATCTATCATAGATTGAACTTCTGCTCTTCCCCTTTCAATCCTTTCTAACCTATCCTCGATTCTGGTAAGCTTTATTCCATACTTTTTTCCGGCAGAAGTTTTTTCCGTTAAGAAGCAAGGGAAAAATTCAGCTACGTGCCTATCTCCCTCAGCAGGAAGGAATCCATAGGTTTTGAACAGCTCAAATTTCAAAAGATTATTATCTTTAAAGGGATTTAGACTTTTCCAGTCCAAACTATTGATCTGTTTTTTTAATTTTTCCTGCTCTCGTTCGATGTATTCCTTTAAAAGGGGAAACCCATCCTTATCTTTTATCTTCAGCTCGAGGATCCAGGTAAAATGGTTTATTCCTGCCGTTTTTAGCTGGATATCCGGGTCTTCCTTCACTTTAAGAATTATTTTGAGCGTTCGCAGAACAAAAAGAAGTTCATGACAAAGACCCACAGTCTTAATGCGTGTTGTTTTGTTGATTGCTCGACAGAGAGTGCTCATGGGGTTCGTGTAATTGATGAGCCAAGCATCCGGACACAAGCTTTCCATTTTTTTTGCGATCCCCACTACTACTGGAATACTTCTTAGCGCCCTGCTCAGTCCTCCTGGGCCTACTGTGTCTCCCACCGATTGACAAACGCCGTATTTTAAAGGTATCTCTAAATCATACCGCATGGTAGCCAGTCCACCAGCAGAAATGGACAGGATGACGTAATTTGTATCCTCCAGCGCCTCCTCCAGTGAAGTGGTACTGCTAAGATGAAAATCGTTCCCTGCCTCTTTAATTATTTTCTTGCCTAAACGGTGCATAACACTTAATGCTTCTTTGTCTATATCATGAAGACAGATATGGTTTCCCTTAAGCTCATCGGTTAATGCAAGGTCTACCAGAAGTTTAGGAGTCCATTCAAGACTCCCGCCTCCAATTAGAGTGATTTTTATTCTTTTCATATAATTTCCTCCTTGCTTATTCATATCTTGGAAAAGGACTTGAGTTAAGCTCCTTTTTACCTATCAAGTACTTCTTTTAAATTAAAAAATCTTACCTGATTCTCATACATCAATTTCTTTACTGCTCTTACCCCACCATCATATGAGATCTGTCCGGTTGAGATAAGTTTCCCCACTGCTTTGCAAATTATTCTATCAAAAACTTCAAATCTGCTTCCTTCCGAGAGAATCTTTCTTCCATCACCGACAGGACCTACACTGGAAGTAAGTAGGCAGGATCCTGCCATGTGAAGTAGATAGTGCTCCATCACATAAGGAGCATCATTATACCACCAGGGAAATCCGGAATGAACATTCGGAAATGCTCTTTCTAATGCTAAGTTAGTATGGGTGAATATTTGGTTCATGGGATAGAGCACCAAGTGAGCTTGACTATCACTTTTACCGCTAAAAAATCTGGACAGCAAAGGCTTTAGATTTTCAACAATATTGACATTCTCCGCTGCAACATCACCCCCAACATCGACTCCCCAGTTTCGGAGCAAATGCTCATTTGCATTTCTAACAGCACCATAATGTATTTGAGTGACCATACCTTTTTCTTGATTCATTTCACAAAACTTGTGCATCATATATGAGATGAACTCTTTCGTTTCAGGAGATTTTATAGCAAATTTTTCTTTTCCCTCATAAACTTGCCTGAAAATTCGCTCAGCTCTTCTCTGGCTAACTTCTAAACCATAGGGTTCCAGCAAGCCATGATCGCTAGCCCTTGCTCCCATTTTGGCAAAAAAGGTGTGCCTTATTTTTAAGGCCTCAACCAGACATTTGAGAGTTGTATCCTGGCCGGATAACTGGCAAATCTTTTCAATCTTTGACCTCCAACTTCTATCAAAGACATTGTAATAAGCATCCGGCCTAAAAGTAGGGAGAAAAGTAATGCCATTTATGTTTTTGGCCGTGTTATGATAAGTTAAATCATCTGCCGGATCATCAGTCGTACAGATAATTCTTGCTCCCGCTGTTTTAAGTATCGCCTGCGGCAGCATTTCCTTTTGCTTTAAACACTTGATTGCAGCTTTCCATATCTTCTGCCCTGTCTTGGCACTTAATAGATCTTCAATCCCAAATACTCTTTTTAAATCAAGGTGCAGCCACTGATGAACATGACTTCCCTCAAGGTCGGGGAAAACCTTACTTAGGGCCATCCACTTATCATAATCTGAGATATTGGGGTCCCTTGCAAGGGCTTGAGAAAAGTGGGGAGATTTGGCCGCTAATTGAATGATGTAATGATCGCAATTTGCGTATTCTTTTCTTTCCTCAAGAACTTCAGCTCTCCAGACATTGGGGAAAGGCTTATTTTCTACGATTTGCCTTAAATTGTGGTGGGTATGCACATCAACAATTCCAACTTTTCCTCTAAATGGAACTGCCACATCATGGTATAATCTTACCCCCTCAGGTGTATCCAGCAGCCAATTAGTGCCTAAGAATTCCTCATCCACCAGTTCTATCTCCTTGTACCTTAATTTGAGCATAATCTGAAAATGAGTTGCTATATACAACTACTCCAATATTGTTAGCTACAGTAGCTAAGCAGTTCATTTTTAATACTACGCTCAAGTGTACTCTAGGTGGGTTGTAATGATGCTACGGGATGAATAGGTGGAATGCGTTTAAGTTGTTCTACCTTAAAATCTTGGACACTTCAGAGTAGCCAATTTTTCCTTCTGCTGGTAATCCGTATTATCCTATTTCAATCCCCAGCGATTGTAAAATAGACTTCATACCGGAAAATGATTCTCGGGTTCCCTCTTCTTGAGAGCCGCCTTTAGGAACATAATGTGTCTCCAGAGAGATAACTCCCGAAAAATTATCCTCCCCTAAAGCTTGAAGCTGTCCTTTAAAATTAATTTCTCCTCTGCCTACCGGCAGCCAAATGGGCTTGCCCTTCTTATCTTTTCCGGCGTCTTTAATATGAACATGAACTATCCGATCTTTAATGAGCTCGTAACCATCAGGATAGGGAATTTCTCCCAAAAAATATGCATTGCCGGGGTCCCAAATCAGTCCTACATTTTCTGAGGAGATGCGATCCAGAAACCGCCGGGATTCCTCACCATTTCCTATAAAACACTCATGCTCATTTTCTAAAGCTAAAACAATATTTTCTTCTTCAGCTCTTTTTATAGGAACTTCAAACCTCTGCAAAATTTCCTGCAGGATTTCTTCGCTTAAACTTCCTCTTCTCCAAAACGAGAAGGTACGTACAATGTTGGTGTCAAACATTTTTGCCAGTTCAAAAGAACGCTCTAAAATTCTCAGATGCTCAGAATAGCTTTTTTCTTGAACCAGATAGGTGTCCCTGGATTTTTTTGCCTCCTTTTTCTTAAGATGACATTTGAAAAAAGGGGAGGCAATGATCGATACCTTCAAGTTGCTCTTTTTTATAAGCTCCTTTGCTTTTTCTAACTCAGAAGAGGAAAGATCTACCAAATTCTTGCCCCACATGCTTCTAAGCTCTACATACCCTGCCCCAAGCTCTTTTACCACTGCAAGGGCATACTCAAAATCCTGACTGATCTCATCAGAAAAAACCCCCACCTTGTACATTTTGAACTCCTTTATGATTAGGAAAGAAAGTCTTGCCTTTCAGGGAGAATAACTGCCAGTGTTCTTCAATCGGCGTCGAAGATGCTGATAATCCTTGTTCCTGCTTGACTTATATGAATAAAGGAGGATCTTTTCCTGGTTTAATTATTCCTTCAAACCGGTCAAGGTAATAGATTCAATGAAGAAGCGCTGGAAAATTAAATAGATTATCATGAATGGCATAGTGTAAAGAAAAGAGATAGCCATCAATGCCCCATAGTCAGTAGGATTCTCTCCTCCTCCCATTTCCAGCCACCGAATAAAGTGAAGACCCAGGTTCATGGTAAAATTTTTGTTTGACTGCAGCACTACTAGTGGCCATAAGAACCAATTCCAGGCAAACATAAAATTGACAATTATAAGCGCTCCTATGGCAGGTTTAATTACCGGTAAAATTATCCGCCAGAAGACCCCCATCTCTGAGCATCCATCTATCCTTGAAGCATCAATCAAAGTATCGGGTATAGAAGATATGTACTGTCGCATAAAAAATATTGACCAGACGCCAATCAAGCTGGGTAGGGCTATTGCTGTAACTGTATCAATAAGTCCCAATTTTCCTACAATATAAAACCAGGGAATGACCAGAGCAGCCTCGGGTATCATTAATTTCAAAATGCAAAGTATAAACAGTTCGTTCTTAGCAAAGAAGCGAAGTTTAGCAAATGCATATCCTGCCAGGGTAGAGAAAAACAGAGTACAAGTTACCGCCATTCCTGCCGATAGGAAGGTATTAAGATACAGGCGTGAGATGCTCAAGGATTCCATCACCGTTCTAAAATTGGCTAAGGTAGGATTACGGGGAATTATATTGGGCGGAACCTTGTAAAGCTCTTCATTAGGCATGAAGGCCATTCCAAATCCGTACATCCAGGGTATTATTATCCAAAAAGCAATTAATGCAAGGATAACTATGTTTATTAACCAAGATTTTAAGGACTTTCTGAACATTAGAGTTTCCTCAAACGAATGTAGGTGAAAATAAGCACTATTCCAATCAGCACGATAGCTGAAGCCGAGGCGAATCCAAATCGAAATCGGTTAAATCCAAATTGGTAAATATATGTAGGCAGAATTCTGGTAGCTGTTCCTGGACCCCCTTTAGTTAAAAACCAAATGGGGGTAAATGCATTAAAACCGGCTATCAAATTGGTCACAACTAAAAAGAGAGTAATGGGTCTAAGCAAGGGGATTATGATGTATCTTATGATATGAAACCCGGAGGCTCCATCTATCTTTGCAGCATCGATGTACACGGAAGGTATCCCTCGTAGTCCTGCGGTGTACATCAAGGTATTAAGCCCCGTCCCGTGCCAGACAGCAAATCCTATAACACAGAGCAGGGCTGTATTCGATCCAGCTAGCCATCTTCCTCTACCCATTCTTAAAAAAGTCATCAGCGAGTTTAACCCCGAATAAGATTCAGGACCTGTAATCCATACCCAAATGGCTCCCGCCGATATCAAAGGTAAAATTGCGCTCATGAAGAAAAGCATTCTCCCTAAGAAAGGAATTAATCCCGGTCTGTTAAATAAAACAGCAAAGGCCAGTCCGAAAAGAATTAACAAACCAACGCTTGATAAGGCATAGACTGAAGATATTAGGAAAGCTTTTAAAAAGTAGGGATCTGAGAATAGTTTATAGTAATTCGCTAACCCTACAAATTTCATAGGTTTAAACATATCCCATTTCGTAAAACTAACCATAACAATAAGTATTAACGGTACCCAGAAAAAAATCGTATACAAAACCAGAACTGGAGAAATAAATGAGAACGCGACTCTTGCTTCTCGTCTCTTTAAGCTTTTGCCGAGCATGGTGAAACTCTTCTTTCCCTGCATTCCCTACCCTGAAAGCAGGGAATGCAGGTTAGCCTGTTTAAAGCTCTTTCAGTATAACATCTTCGTAAAGCTCACTAATTTCCTCTGCCGCAGTAGATAGGCCCGCTTCAATACTCTTTTCCTGGGCAAAGATAAGATTCAACTGATCTCCCAATATGGCCTGGACCACCGAGAATTTAGGAGCCTCCAGACGAGGTATAGTGTTCACACTGGACTCTAGAACCTCTTGCCATAATTCTTCAGTGAAGGGATCTTCTGCTACCGCTTCCCTGTAAGGAAGCCAGTTCATAGTATCGATTGTCCGCCGTTTTACCATATCGAACTGGTTGAGTCTTTCACAGAGCTTCCAGATAAACTCTTTTGTCTCAGAGTCGATAGTGGGATTCACAGTTAAACCATAGATATGGGAGGTAGTGATGCTTTTCAACCCTTCCCGGGCGACCGGAATGGGTCCTGCCCTTAACTTGGAATACATATCTGGCGCGTTTCGTTTAACGTCCAGGGGTACCCAAAACCTTCGTGCACTCACCGTGGCAGTTTGTCCCCTATACCAACCGCCCACATCTCCCGGTATCCCGATTGCATCAATATTGTATTTGTACAGCACATCTAGGTAGAACTGCGCTGCAGCAATTCCGGCTGAGGTATTGAAATTTGCTTTGACCTTTTCATTCTCAATTTTGAGTAGACTTCCGCCTCCAGCAGAAAGGAAATAGGGGGTGAATTTGTCCCCAATGCCGCCCCCATGTCCAGCTGTTCTAACAAAGAAGCCACTTATTTCAATTAAACCATCAGCACCATACTTGGTCAACTTTTTGCCAAATTCGAACACTTCATCCCAGGTTCGGGGAGACCTATCCAAGCCCGCTTCCTTATACATCTCTTCGTTCCACCAAACTATCTGACCACCTGCATCCCTTACGATTGCGCCCATGAACGGTTTCTTGTAGCCGTCCTCATCCCACAAATAGGGTGCATTTTTGTAAGAGGGTAAGAGTTTTTCTTGTAACGACTCCACTACCGATGCAGGTACAGGTTCCAAAAATCCCTCGGATGCCAGGGTGCTCAGCGTGATAGCATTTGCTTCTATTAGATCTGGCCCGGTCCCGAAGCGCACGGCATTTACGACTTTGGTCACAAACTCAGTCTCACTAATCCCGGGAAAAAGCTCATGTTTGATTTTGACCCCGAATTCTTTCTCCATCAACGGCCAGCTATTTTCTATAAGCCCGAGTATCACGGCGTCAGGCGACCCCCAGGTCCAAATGGTTATCTCTTTTACCGCAGCTGACGCGCCAGAAAAAAGCATCAGGACAAACATCACCAAGCACGCCACACTGATAATACTTCTTCTCTTCATCTTTTTCTCCCTCCTTCAATGGAACAAACTTATCTTTCTCTCAAAACATCTTCTCCTGTCCCGATTGGCCTTCCTCACTTCTCACCCCCTTTTGGCCTTAAGCTCGAGCTTCTATTTTTTAAGCTAGTTTTAGCTGCCTTTTCTCTTTGATGGACTCATAAATGCTTAAGACTGCCTCTGTCCTCTTTCTTCCCTTTCTTCCCTTTCTTCCCTTAACCAAAAGAGCTGAACACTTCAGATACCTAATTCCCACTTAAATATGACGGGGATCTGTAACTCTTTTTATCTTTTTTACTTTTTTCTCCCCAGAAGTTTTCTTTAGGCTTTGCAAAAGATTTTTGTACTCTCCTCGGTTAACCGGAATATCAACTGGTTCATTCTTTTTTCCGGAAAGGATAAGGGCGTTAAAGAACTCAACAGTCCAGATACCTTCTTCTCCCGGAGCAATTAACTTTTCCCCAAAGAGAATAGAACGACAGAAGTTCCCTATAATTTCCTTATGTCCGGTCTCACATTGAGGAAGTTCTAACTCCTCTTCTACTACCTCTGGACTTGCCCACATTTCTCTGGAAGAAAAAGTAAACTCTGGAATTGGACTCTTCAGAGAGTAAAGCTTGAGTAAACCATTCTGATAAACTAACTTTCCTTTATCAGCAGAAATTTCCATAAAAACTCCAACTGGAACCTCATTAGTACTGGTATAGTAATAACCCCAGGCTCTATTAGGGTATTCTAATAAAGCAGCAGCTTCGTCCTCAACCTCAATCCTATGAAGTCGAGTCTGTTCTCTGGCAGTTACTCTACTGGGTAGACCACCCAAAAGGAGAAATAGGTCAATTCCATGAGGAGCTTGATTTATAAGCACTCCGCCTCCTTCCCCTTTCCAGGTAGCTCGCCAGCCAGCACTATCATAATAAGCCTGAGTTCGGTAGTTTGGCTCAATCATACAGGTTCGCCTTATTTGCCCCAGTCTTCCACTTTCGATGATCTTTCTGGCTAACCTCACTTCAGGTAAGGTCCTGTACTGATACATCACTGCAAAAACTCTTTTATTCTTACGAGCGGCCTGCAGGAATTTGTCTGCCGCATCTACAGAAACAGCAATCGGCTTCTCGGAAAGACAGTGAATCCCCGCTTCCATCGCCGCTATGCCAATTTCAGGATGAAAATAATGAGGAGTAGCTATGAGAACTGCATCAATCAGGGTACTTGCCAAAAGTTTTTTATGGTCGGTAAAACCGGGGACTTTATTTTGGTTAGAACTCTTTTTTGTTAACTCAGGGTCAATATCTGAAACAGCAGTAAGTTCTGCCTCAGGAATATCCTTGATTCTGATTATATGTCCCTGACCCATTCCTCCCAGACCAATTACCCCTATTCTAACCTTTTCTTTCATGTTGAGCACTTATCCCGGATTGCCGTATTATCGCTAAATGAAAAAAGTCAAGTCCTCAAATTGAATCATCTAAAATCTAACCGAAGGAGAGATATATCTGGGCTCCAGTCCGAATCCCACACGAAACTGAAAAAGCCATATTGATTGATAATGGTATCAAAAGAGGAATGGTTTTAAAATT
>JAUWRE010000126.1 GCA_030610725.1 Candidatus Aerophobota bacterium
GACCTTAATCACATCAAAACCAGCATAAATACCTAACCCCCTAATAAGATCGACGGCTGAAATCACAGCTCCTTTTATTCCGAATCTTTCCTGAAATTTTCTCATACGAGGCTTCTTGCCTGGTGACCAGGGCCAGAGCATGTTGGCCTTATCCCTGCCTTGTTTCTCCCGCATAAGATTAATAGGGTGATCTTCTAAAACGTCTCTGGAATCGAGTATTATCTTGCTTAACAGATTTGCTGTTTCCTCTGCTTCTTTCTCTTTTGCCCTGGGTAAAATTTTCCCTACAGGCACACCTGAAGCATCATGAGGTGGAATAGACTCAACGCTAGCTGAAAATCTCGCTCCTCTCAAGACCAGCAGATGTCTATAGCTCACTCCAGGATAAAAGACAATATCTTCACTTCCTAGCTTATCCTTAATTGTCTTAATCAATTCTTTTGCTTCTTCAGTAGTAATATGACCAGCGGAGTGATTTTTTATTCTACCGCCCTCTACACAAATGGTATTGCACCTGAAAGCCACATCCTCCGGGCTCAATTCAACACCCATACTGGCTGCCTCCAGAACTCCTCTGCCTTGAAAATAGATTCGAGGGTCATATCCCAAAACGGAAAGATTAGCCACTGCTGAACCGGTAGGCATTCCTTGAGGGATAGTTATTAGTCTGCCACATTCCCCTTTTTTAGCTAGCTCATCCATATTAGGAGTATTAGCCACCTGCAAAGGAGTCCTCTGACCCAATTCATCTAAAGGATAATCAGCCATGCCATCTGCCAGGAAGAGTATATATTTCATCTATTCTAATACCTTCCTAACTGCCTCTAAGCTAGACTCCATCATAATTGGCTTATTAGCATATCTTGATTTGATTCCCTTCAGTCTACCCAGATGATAGTTAACCACCGCATCGGGGTCCTTTAATAAATTTCCCGTTAAAACGGCCACTACCCTCTCCTTTTTATCGATTACCCCCGCCTTAACTAGCTTTTTTGCCCCGGCTATACTACAACAGGAAGCCGGCTCTGCTCCAATTCCAGAGGCATCAACGAAAGCCTTGGCATCCATTATCTCCTGATCAGTCACCTGCTCCACCACGCCCCTGCTCCACTCTATACCCCGAATTGATTTTTTCCAGCTAACTGGATTGCCTATTTTTACCGCACTAGCAATCGTCTCTGCCTTAACCGCTTTAAAGGGAGTTCTCTCCTTCCACATTGTATAGAGAGGATTTGCTCCCTGTGCCTGAATCACAGCCATCCTGGGAATCCTATCAATCATTCCTATCTGGTATAATTCTCTAAAACCCTTACTCAAGGCGGTGTTATTTCCTAGGTTGCCGCCGGGCAGGATAAACCAGTCGGGGACCTGCCAGTCTAATTGCTGCAATACTTCAAAGCCAATAGCTTTTTGCCCCTCTATTCTAAAAGGATTAATGGAGTTTAATAAATAGATTCCCAGCTCCTGGCATACTTCCTGCACCAGCTTCATCGCATCATCAAAATCACCTTTTATCTGAATGGTCTTTGCTCCATAAGCAAGAGCCTGGGCTAGCTTACCAAAAGCTATTTTCCCTTTCGGAATAAAGACAATACTCTCCATTCCTGCCAGGTCAGCATAAGAAGCCATTGAAGCAGAAGTGTTTCCTGTGGAGGCACAGGCTACTTTCTTAAAGCCAAGCATTTTTGCTACCGATATAGCACAGCTCATTCCTCTGTCTTTAAAGGACCCGGTAGGATTTTCTCCTTCATGCTTCAGCCATATACTTTTAATGCCAGCATATTCTCCCACCTTGTCAGCCTGATAAAGATTAGTGTTCCCCTCCGGTCTGGAGATGATAAACTTATTCTCAATATCCAGTATGAGCTCTTTGTAACGCCAAACGCCAGAGTTATAAGGAAATTCCCTCTTAGCTAATCTCTCATCAAATAATTGAGAGGAGACTTTCTTCCTCAGGGTTCCCATATCGTGAACTACCTCCAGCAAATCCCCACACTCACACCTATATCTCACTTTATCTATGGGATATTTTCTACTGCATTCAATGCACCTTAGTATCACAGAAATCTCCTTTCTTTTGAGAAATCTTCCAGCCTCTTCCTCCCTCCTGTTACCTTTATCAGTCAGGGCATCTATTCTATAGCCTGAAGAACTTTGTTAGTCAGATAAACCTGCCATACAACATATAAGAAAATGCTGGTATCGTCAAAGTATTTTTCTTTGATTACTCTGATTTTGACTGAAGAAATACGAGCACGTCTATCGTTCCAGGCGATGGAGAAGACAGCAAAAGTAACACTCCGGCCATAATTCATCAAACTTGAAAAGTAGTTATTTACTGGAAGTGAGATTTATTGTATAATACACGATAATTCTTAGGCAGGCAAAAATTGAAGCATTCCACAAAAATACACACTTTAGGCATTTTGTCCTTTGCTCATTTCATTGTTGATTTTTACTCTCTTTTTCTACCTATTTTTATTCCCATTCTAGTTCTGCAGTTTGGAATAACCTACTTTAGTGCCAGTCTACTGATTTCCTCTGTTACCATAGTAGGCGCTGTGTTTCAATCTCCAGTTGGATACTGGGCAGACCTCTACCGGAAAAGGGTTACTTTCATAGCCATAGGTTTTCTTTTCTATGCTCTGGGAGCAACTATCTTTGGCTTGAGTAATGGTTTTGGCCTTCTTTTTCTTTCTTCTCTTTTCCTGGGGTTTGCTGGAGCAACCTATCATCCCCAGAGCGCTAACCTTATCATCAAAAACTTTTCTAGAAAGGGTCAAGTCTTGGGTATCCATGGAGCAGGGGGACAACTGGGCAGATTCATATCCCCCATACTCATTGCATACCTTATCTCCAGGCTACAATGGAGATTGGCGGCAGTAATTATTGCCGTCCCTGCCATTATAGCCGCTGTTCTTTGTTGGTCAACTCTGAGAGAACCCCTTGAAAGAGGAGAGAAAGGATTTGGCAAAACAATCACCAAACCAATTCTTATTCTAATGTTGGTTCTTGGCCTGAGAGCTGCCACATTTACGGGAATCATATTTTTCCTACCTTCTTTTCTTATGGAGAGGACCTCTTCTATTAACATAGCAGGCCTACTTACTGGAGTCATGCTGGGAGTAGGTTTGATTGCTCAGCCTCTGGGTGGCATTATGGGAGATAGAATATCCAAAATAAAGATAATTTTTTCAAGCCTGACGGCTATAAGCATACTTCTCTTCCTCTTCTATCTTATTTTGATGCCGATGATGCAACAAACCATTCTTAATTATGGAGCACTTGTGCTATTTCTTGTAGCAATAGGTTTTTGTATTTTTATTACTTTCCCCATAGGCATGGCTCTATCTGCTGAACTAGCCAGTGGTGAAAGAGTAGGAAGTGCAGTAGGAGCTGTTTTTGGAGGAGAAATGATAATAACTGCCCTTACTATACCTGCCCTAGGCTACATTATCGACGCTTATGGATTTGGGACAGGGTTTGCTTTCCTGGGGATGTTGGCAGGAGCAGGAGCCATAGTTACTGGACTCTACTATATTAGGTCAAAAAGAATAATTTAAGAAGCGTAAAGAGTTTATGAGAATAGCTTGTATCACAGCACTAACGTAGCCCGAGGACAATTGGCAGAAACAATATATTACCATTACTCATACGCCTTCAGTTTCCGGGAATAGTAATGGCATAAAGCAACAGCAAGCGCATCAGCAGCATCATCTGGAGAGGGGATCTTGACAAGATGAAGCAAATCCTTGAGCATATACTGAACCTGCTGTTTCTCTGCTCGCCCATAGCCTACAACAGCTTGTTTTATCTCAAGAGGAGTATAATCAAAGACTTTTTTCCCCGCTAGGGAGGCACTTAACATAATTACCCCCCGCGCCTGACCTATGGAAAGAGCAGTTTTACTATTCTTACTAAAATAGATCTGCTCCACAGCTACCTCATCAGGATGATACTGTTCAATAAGGTCACTTACCCGCTGGTAGATAATCTTTAGGCGTTCGGGCATCTCTGTATCAGCCGAAGTATAGATACAGCCATACTCTGTAACCCTGATATTTCTATCGATGGTGAGTATCCCATATCCGGTGTTAGCTGTACCTGGATCTATTCCCAGGATAACCATTAATCCCCCGTATTTCGTGAATCGTATCTTAACTCTTAAATCCCAAATTCCAAGTATCAAACTCTAAACAAATTCAAAATTCTAAACAATATCTAATGACCAAAATCCAAAGTTCCAAACAATACAATTTGAAAGAGAATAAAAACTTATTAAAGGGACAATTGAACTTAAGAAAACCTTTGTTTCAATCTTAAAGGAAACATTTTTGAA
>JAUWRE010000142.1 GCA_030610725.1 Candidatus Aerophobota bacterium
AGAAGAAATTCAGGAAATAACTTCGAGTTTCGTTAGCATAGTGAGGACAGAAGAGGGTTTGAAAGAAGGAATAAAGAGGCTAGACAAATTAGAAAAAGAAGGCTTGTACAGTGAGGGAGAAAGTCTTGTTTCTAGCATGGAGGCCCTTAATATGTTGAGAGTAGCTCAGATGGTCATCGGCGCAGCAAAGATGCGCAAAGAGTCTCGCGGGCCCCATTTATATTTTAGTAGTTTTAATGACTCTGAGCCTTTACCCAGAGATGACGAATTGTGGTGCAGATATATAGTCATTGTAAAAGAAAGGGAGGGGATGAGGTTCGAAACAAGAGAGCCTGTACGATTATGAGCAACGCAAGCAAGAAAGCGAACTCATAAGTTCTTTGCTAATTTCCAGTCGCTTAAATCAACATTTAGGTTCTCATTTTCTTCTTTTAGGTAATTCAAGAATGTCCAAAGATCTGTATCAGTATGTTTTGCTGCCTCTGTTATAGTTATTTCTCCCTTCGAGTACTGTTTGAGAGCTTGTTCTTTTCGTTCCTGTTCTATTCCCCTTTTTATAAGGCACTTCAGATAAGCAGCCTTACTTAAACCTTGTTGTTTAGCAGCCTGATTTACATAACTTAGTACTTCTTCATTTAATCTTATGGTGGTGTTTGTGCTCATTTCGAGTCCTCTTATCTTAACCTAAGAAGGGCTTCTGCAATGATGTCTGGCGAATAACGCCCTTCTATTCGTAGTACTTCCAAAGCTTGAATTGCTTTTTTCTTTTTGAGCTAAATTTACTACTATTTTGGGGGAAATTATAAAAGGCAAATTTAAACTTTTACTCACATTAATCGCTTTTTTATCATCCAGGAGAAGTAAGTCAAATTTTATTTCTTGTGCTAGAGCTAAAATCTCTTTTTCACCTTCACCTAAGGTTACTCCAAATGCTCTCTTTCGCTTTAGCTGAATTATTTCTATCATTTTTTGAGAGGCTAATTTTTTAATAATTAATGCGTCAGGATAACCTCTTTCTTCTCCTTTAATTACAGTCTCATGATAGATTGATGGAGAAGTAACAATTGTTACTTCATTGGCTAATATTTCAAGAACAGTTGCTTTTGCCAGGAGAATTAAAGAACATGCATCGCTAATCACTGTCAGAGTGGGATTCTTGCTCGAACTTTTGAATGATAGATTCTTCTTCATCTGTATTTGATAAATTCTAATCCCATTTTGAGAACTCAGCATTTACTCGGAAATAAGCAACTCAACTATAGGTAAAAATAAAGATCTGTCAAATTCTGGATTGGAATGAGAGGTTCCTCGCTTTGCTTGGAACAGTCTTTGCAGTGTTCTGAGATTGCTACGCCTGCCGTTGGCAGGCTCACAATGACAAGCGAGGGACCACGTTTGCAATCAGAGAAGAAAAGAAAGGTTTTTTACTCTACAGTGACGCTTTTGGCCAGATTTCTGGGTTGGTCTACATGACAACCTCTTTTTATGGCAATGTGGTAGGCTAAGAGCTGTAGGGGAAGGGCAGCCAAAATAGGGGAGAATTCTTCCCTGATAGGAGGGATAAAGAGGCAGTGGTCAGCATACTTTTTGATTTCCTCATCTCCCTGAGTGGCAACAGCGATAACTTTCCCTTTTCTCGCTTTTACCTCCTGAATATTACTGACCATTTTGTTATAAACCGAATCTTTAAGAGCTATGCACACTACAGGCATTTTCTCGTCTACCAGGGCAAGAGGTCCGTGTTTCATTTCTCCAGCAGCGTACCCTTCGGCATGAATATAGGAAATTTCTTTGAGCTTTAGTGCTCCTTCCAGAGCAGTGGGATAATTAAAACTTCTTCCCAGAAAAAGGAAATTTTGTGTCTGATAGTATTGGTCAGCACATTCGTAGATACTCTTTTGATTATCGAGGAGCTCATTCATATAGGAGGGTATTTTCTCTAATTCTTCTATCATCTCTCTTGCCTTTTCTAGGGAAAGGGATTTTCTCAATACTCCCCAGTTGATAGTAAGAAGGAAAAGAGCCAAAAGCTCGGCAGTATAGGCCTTGGTGGAAGCTACCCCTATCTCGGGACCGGCATAGACATAGATTACTCCTTCTGATTCTCGCGCGATAGTGCTTTCTATGCTATTACACAGAGATAGCACCTGCAGGAATTTACTTTTGGCTAATCTAATCCCGGCTAGAGTATCGGCAGTCTCTCCTGACTGGGAGATAGCCATAACTAAGGTATCTCCTCCTGCTACCGGGTTACGATATCTGAATTCAGAGGAAATATCTACTTCTGTATGAACGCGTAAGTGATTTTCAAAAAGGTATTTACCTACTAATCCTGCATGCCAGGAGGTACCACAAGCCTGAATAATGATGCGGTCAATTTTAGCCAGTTTCTTATCACTGATATTGATATTCTCAAAATAAATCTCTTCTCGATTTCGGGAAACTCTTCGTTGTAAGATATCCCGGATAACAGCAGGCTGTTCATGAATTTCTTTGAGCATAAAATGGCGGTAGCCTTCTTTTTTAGGACCACGCAAGACTTCCCATTCTAATTGCCTGACTATTTCTTTTATCGGGTTACCTTGCCGGTCGTATATTTTTATCTGATTTTTGGTTATTAATCCGACCTGTCCGTCTTCTAAAAATATCATTTTTGAGGTTAGGTTTAGTATGGCCGAAACATCTGAAGCCAGGAAGTTTTCTCCTTTACCGACCCCGATTATCAAAGGACTCTCCCATTTGGAAATAATTATTTTATCAGGGTCTTTTCTGCTTATTATAGCCAGAGCATAGCTCCCCCTTAGTAATTTTAGAGTTTTTTGCACTGCTGAAAGAAGATCATTCTCCAGGTATTTTTCTATCAGGTGGGCAATAATTTCTGTATCTGTGTCTGTGGTGAAGGTGTGTCCTTCTCGGATTAACTCCTCTTTCAGTTCTCCATAGTTCTCAATAATTCCATTATGTACTATTGCTAAGTCGCCATGACAGTCAGTGTGAGGATGAGCATTTTCATCAGTAGGTTCTCCATGGGTGGCCCAGCGAGTATGCCCAATTCCCAGCTCTCCTCCCAGAGGTTCTTCTTTTAGTGTTTGCTTTAAAAGCTGAATTTTACCAGCCTGTTTCTTTATCTTTAATTTTCCTTTGTTGAGAGTAGCAATCCCTGCAGAATCATAGCCTCTGTATTCTAATCTTTCTAAACCGGCTATGAGTAGAGAGTCCACGAACTTACTGCCTATATAACCTACAATTCCGCACATTTCTATTTTCTCCTTTCTCTTTGTTACTCAATGCTCGATATCAGATACTCGTTTCCCCTCACCCTATCCCTCTCTTAATTAGTTCATAGTTCATGGTTCATAGTTCATCGACAAGAAAATCTACGTTTTAGAGCGCGCCGAGTATGTCTTGAGATTGCTTCGGCTCCGCCTCGCAATGACACGGGGTTTACTGAGCACTTACGTTTGAACTTGGCTTTGAACTTGCTATGAGCAATGAGCTATCAGCTATGAGCTAACTTAACTCACCACTCACCATCTTGTATAGGATGATTTATTTTATACGCTATACGCTTTCTTTCACCAAAGCGCCTTTTTGTACATTCCTATTACATCTTCTAGAGTAGCCTGGCGCGGATTGCTGGCCAGTTTCCTCTTGTCTTGCATAATTTCTTGAGCAAAATCCTCAATTGTTCGTTCTTTTATTTTCTCTATCTTCAAGTCTTGCAGTAGAGCGAGTTGATGGACGAAATCCTTAATAGTCGTAACTACCTTTTCGGCCGCTTTTTTTGTAGTCATATTGTCCATATTCTCTCCTAAACATTCACCGAGCAGGGTTAACTTAGGATGGCCTTGTTTGAAATTAAACTCACAAACTGAAGGTAGGAGAAGAGCACAGGCTTTTCCATGGGAAAGCCCCAGCTCTGTAATCAATCTGTATGACATAGCGTGGACTAGGATAGTTCCTGTTTGAGCAATAGCCATTCCGGCAAGAAGAGAAGCATAGAGAACGTGAGAACGAATATTTATTTCCTTTGGATTTTCCATTGCTTTTGGCAGGTAGTTAAAGA
>JAUWRE010000161.1 GCA_030610725.1 Candidatus Aerophobota bacterium
TATCCTCATCTACTCTTAAAACCGGGCTAAGAGCGCAAGCTCCCATGCACCGATTAATCTCTAAAGAAAACCTCCTGTCAGCAGTAGTCTCTCTAACTCCCACTCCCAGCTCTTTTTGGATAGCAGCAAGTATTTTCTTACCCCCTTTCACATAACAGGCTGTCCCTAGACACACTCTTACGGTATGCCTGCCCTTAGGAAAGAGAGTGAAAAAGGAATAAAAAGTAGCCACACCATAAACCTCGCTGAGGAACACATTGGTCTTCCGGGCAACATACTCCTGAACTTGCCTGGGAAGATAACCAAACAACTGTTGCGCTCTGTGCAAAAGCAAGATTAACGCACCAGGTTGGTTCTGATACTTATCGACCCATTTTTCAAACTCAGCCAATTTTTCTTTCTCTTCTTCACTTAGCTCGATTAGCTCTTTTTCTTCTACTGCTTGCATATTCTTCTCCTTTGACTTTAAACTAAGTCTACTCTGGGTGAATAACCAAATACTTGTTTGAAGACTTTTTTTCTCTGTCTGGCAAGATTAGAAAATCCCTTCTCTATATCCTGAGACAACACAGCAAAAGTACTCTTCTCCTTCAAACAGCACTCTCCTCCAACTTTCTTTATTTCACCAGTGTCCAGCCGATAACACACATTGTCTATCCGATGCTGATATACAATATCCAATCCAGGATTAGCTGAAATAATACAGATTAGGGTAGAGGCAATATCTCCCAAGGGAGGACGGTCAATGTGGCCGTACTGGAAAATCACCTTTACGGTCGTCCCTTCTCCCGGTCGAGAATCTATGCTTAAATCTCCATGGCACTGCTTTGCCTCAATCCTTAAAAGAGGAAGACCCAATCCTACCTTCCTGCATGTTCTTGTGGTAGTAAACGGATCGGTAACACTCGAGCTTAGTCGGCTATCCATTCCCACGCCATTATCAGCAACCGTTATGCAAAGTTTATCCTCCCTGATATTTTCTTCTATCGCAATCTCTACTCTGGTAGCTTTTGCATTAATAGAATTCTCCACAATATCAAGAATATTCAAAGAAATATCGTGCATTTCCCCTTCCTTAATTTAGACTTGTAGCTCTGGCTATTATTTTTCTTTCGAAAAGTGCAATTGATAAAGCCTACCTGCTACCTCAAAACAGGGCATCGATGTTGCCAGAAAAACTATTCCTTCTTCTTCTGCTTTTTTCACCATTTCCGGAATAGGTCTCTTGTCGTTAACCAGAAGAATAGCTGGAATTCCCTTAAGCGAAGCAAGGGCAACTATGGTTTGATGGCTCTGCTGAGTTATCCATAAATCCCCTTCCGAAGCATTGGCCAATGTATCACTCATAATGTCAGAGACGTAACAACCTATAATTTTGATATCTGTATCCAGTTTGGGCGTTAAATTTTGTAGCTTCAAATAATTTATTATTTCCTTGAGTTTCATATACCTATTCCTCAAATTCGTCTTTGTTGGTAATTAAATATCTTCCTCTAATTTTTATTTGGAAGAATATTTAGGTCACTAGACTCAAACAAGAAAGAATTGGTCGATTCCAATGCAGGTATTGGTCGCTCCTCTACTATTCTGGACGGTCTCTGTGAAAGAATATATACTCTATTACTTAATCTCAGAGCTTTTTCATAGTCATTAGTTACCATTAGTATACCTGGATGTTCTTCTTCCCACATTTGTAAAATAATCTCCTCCATCACCGATACCGTTTCACTATCCATAGATTTGAAGGGTTCATCTAAAAGCAGAATATGGGGTATTATAGAAAGAGCTCTGAGTAAGGAAACTCTCTGTTTCATCCCTCCGCTCAGCTCAGAAGGAAAAGAATGAACAAAGTCCTTCATCCCCGCCTCCTCAATCAGCTTTTCTCTTATTTCTCCGATACTTTTTTCTGTTAAAGAATAGTTCTTCTGAACAAAAAGAATGTTCTCTTCCACACTTTTCCAGGGTATTAGCCTGGGCTCTTGAAAAACATATCCAATTCTTTTTCCCTTAGCTACCCGCACTCTACCTTTATCAAGTGAGATAATACCGGCAATTATATTGAGGATGGTAGTCTTTCCGCATCCAGAGGGTCCAAGGAGCGAAATAATTTCCCCTTCTAGAAGAGATAGAGAAACATCCTCTAAAACTTTCAAAGAACCATAACTCTTATTGATTCTTCTCAGCTCAATTAACTTTCGGCACACTTTATCCATCGATTAACCCTTCCCCGAACTGGGTCTATAACCAGGTATTCCAATCCAAGCATAGCTAGAATAAGAATTAACGCCCAGGCAAAGACCTGGGAAGTATCTAGCAAATTATTAGCCGTACTTAACATAAATCCTATTCCACTTGAGCTCCCCAGAAATTCAGCAAGAACTGTAGATTTCCAGGCAAAGGCCAGTCCCACCCTGGCAGAGGAAATAATAAGGGGACTCATTCCAGGAAGAAGAATATGAAAGAGAATCCTTTTTCTTTTTGAGCCAAAAACCTTCGCCATCTGAATAAGTTCTGTGTCGAAGGACTCCAGCCCCTCCAAAAAATTTATGAGAACAATGGGGAAAACAACGATGAATATGATAAATACAGGAGTTAGCTCCTGAGCTAGACCGAACCATATAATGGATAATACCAACCACACTACAGGTGGAGTGGTTTGTATAAAAGTAACTAGAGGCTTAAAGACCTGACGGAAAAACAAATTCTTTTTCATCAAGAGAGCAATGCTTATCCCAAAAAAGAAGGCTATTGCAAAACCAACCAATGTCCTTCTAAAGGTAATTAGAAAATTCTTCCCCAGCTCTCCACTTCTTGCCAGTTCTAAAACTGCCCTGCCAACCTCTACAGGAGAGGGAAGAATAAGAGGATTAAGGCTTCCAGAAAAAAGACTCCAGATAACTACTACTAGTATAACCCCGCTCAAACTAATAGATATTTTCAATAAGTTATTGGTAGAATTCTTCATCTGGCAATCTTCCATATATTAGTTCAGGATATATCTTCAGTATTTCTTCCAAATATTCTTGCACTCTATCTCTGGACTCTTGTGAGGCGATACACTCGAAATGAATTCCCTGAAAAGCTTCTTCAAATATATCAGGGGGTATTTTAAGGTACTTTCCCGCCAATTCTGCTGCTTCCTTTTGATTTTGGTTAGCCCACCTTACTCCCTCAAAATAAAGCAATCTAAATTCTTCTGTAAGCTCTGGATGTTGCACAAGAAAAGCAGAAGAGGCAAAAAGACCCACAAAGGGAATTCTTCTATCATCCTGATGGTATTTAGACCACTCTTTCTGTATATCCAGGGAAAGTTTGGCCTGAGGAGTATTCTTTAGAGTAATTGTTACCAGGGGTTCCGGTAAAACAATTGCATCTAATTCACCCATCTGAAAATATTTTGCACCATGGGGTAAGGGTTTATAAACAAGGTTAATTTCATCTATATCTATTCCCGTTTTTTCAATAAGATAGCGAACCACAAAATCGAGCGGTCCTCCCTTAAGAGGTAAGCATAAGGTTTTGCCCTTAAGGTCTTTCCAGTTATCCGCTTTGAAT
>JAUWRE010000028.1 GCA_030610725.1 Candidatus Aerophobota bacterium
CACGATTCATGAAATACGATTCACCAGCTCTGTCGTGCGTGATGCGTATTGCGCAATACTATATACGACATACGCAATACGAGATTGTCCTTTGGTATTTTTTAACTAATACAGAACTGAGCCCCCACTAAGGTTTATAGCCTGACCGGTCATGTAATCAGAGCGGGAAGAAGCCAGGAACAGCACTAGATTAGCAACATCTTCAGAAGTACCCAGTCTATCCAGGGGAATATTTTTGAGCAAATTTTTCTTTACCTCTTTCTCTTCTATTCCTTCTCTTCTGGCATGGTCAGCCGCGTGTTCCTCCCAGAGAGAGGTGAACACCACTCCCGGGCAAACAGCATTGACATTGATTTTGTAAGGAGCAAGTTCTAGAGCTAAGCTCTGGGTAAGACCGATAATCCCAAACTTGGAGACACAATAGGCAGCATGCCATTTACTTCCCCTTTTACCAGACTGAGAGCTCATATTGATGATCTTGCCTTTCCCCTTTTTTATCATCCCGGGGATTACAGCCTGGCAGCAGAGAAAAGCACCTTTGAGGTTGACCTGCATTGTTCTATCCCACAGCTTTTCACTGGTATCTAGAAAGGGAACAATTCTGGATATAGCAGCATTGTTAACCAGGATATCTATTACCCCTAATTCTTCTGTAACATAGCGGGACAACTCTTTAACTTTTTTGCTTTTACTTATATCAGCCCTTTTATAAATCACTCTTTCTCTACTCACCTTTTCGATTTCTCTTGCTGCTTCTTGCAGACTTTCCTTGTTAATATCATTCAAGACTATTCTGGCTCCTTCCTGGGCGAAGCGCAGGGCGATAGCTTTTCCAATTCCTCTTGCTGCTCCAGTAACCAGAGCACTTTTGCCGTCTAATTCCACTTAGTTTCCCTTTATTAATATAGGAATTTCCTTTTTGGACGCTGATAAACACGGATTATTTAAGTGTTAAGTGCTAAGTGCTAAAAAACTAACTAAAGAATTATTAAAATTTTCATGAATTGGATTTTCACTAAACCTTAGCTTTAAGCCAGAAGTTATAGAAAATTCTTTTTGAACGCAGATAAATGCAGATTAAAAAAGTAATCAGAAAATAAGTTCATAGTATAGGAATTTTCTTTTTGGACGTAATCTGCGAAAATCTGCGTCCGAATTAACTTGATAGTATAGGAATTTCCTTTTTCCCCTCACCTCAATCCTCTCCCCACGGGGGAGAGGGAAGGGAGAGGGGGGTAAGTTCAAAGGGATAAAAATCTTATGAATAAAGAACATCTGGAAATAATTACAGATAAACTAGCTATTTCAGCTAAACAGATTGAAAATACTGCAAGATTACTGGAAGGAGGGGCTACTGTGCCCTTTGTTTCCAGATATAGAAAAGAAGCAACCGGTAGTCTTGATGAAGTCCAGATTACGGCGATTAAGGAACAATTGGCAAAACTAAAGGAAGTGGATAAGCGGAGAGAAAGTATTATCAATTCTATTGAGAAGCAAGGAAAACTAACAGATGAGTTAAAAGCTCAGATTGAAAATACATATGCTTTAACTGAACTGGAAGATATTTACTTGCCGTACAAAATTAAAAGAAAGACTCGTGCGCTTCTGGCAAGAGAAAAAGGGCTTGAACCCCTGGCAAAGATAATTATGAAGCAACAGGAATCTAATGTCTATGAGAGAGCAAAATCATTCATTAATGAAAAAGTTCCAACTATTGAAGATGCCCTGCAGGGAGCTAGGGATATTATATCGGAATGGATTAATGAAAATCAGAGAGCCAGAAGTAAAATCCGAAAGTTGTTTAGTAGAAAGGCATTAATCAAGTCGAAAGTGGTAAAAACCAAAGAGGAAGAAGGTATTAAATACAAAGATTATTTTGACTATGAAGAACGTTTGAATAGATGTCCTTCTCACAGGCTATTAGCTATGGGGAGGGGAGAGAAAAAAGGGTTTTTAAGAGTATCAATAGCTCCTCCCCAGGATTGCGCTTTGAGAAGTCTTAAAAACATTTTCATTAAAGGCAACAATGAATCATCAGAACAAGTTTATTTAGCAATAAAAGATAGCTACCAACGGCTGCTGAAACCTTCCATTGAAACTGAATTCGCTAATAGTTCAAAGGAAAAAGCAGATAAAGAGGCTATTAATGTATTTACCGAAAATTTGAGACAATTATTGCTAGCTCCGCCCCTAGGGCAAAAAAGAGTGTTAGCAATAGATCCGGGTTATCGCACAGGATGTAAGATAGTTTGCCTGGATGAACAGGGGAATGTGTTATGCAGTGAAACTATTTTCCCGCACAAGCCTCAAGAAGAAATCAATCAAGCAGTTAAGAAAATCAGGCTATTGGTTAATCGCTATAAAATTGAAGCGATTGCTATTGGTAATCGCACAGCCAGCAGGGAAACAGAAAGTTTTGTAAAAGAAATTCAATTTGAAAAAGATGTCCAGGTATTTACAGTTAACGAGGATGGGGCATCAGTATATTCTGCTTCGCCTACTGCAAGAGAGGAGTTTCCGCAATACGATGCAACGGTAAGAGGAGCTATTTCCATAGGAAGAAGGCTAATGGACCCACTGGCTGAGTTGGTGAAAATCGAACCCAGGTCAATGGGGATAGGACAATATCAGCATGATGTTGATCAGAATAAGTTAAAGGGGAGCCTTGACCGCGTAGTAGAAAGTAGTGTGAATTTGGTAGGAGTAAATCTAAATACAGCAAGTAAGCATCTATTAACCTATGTTTCCGGTTTAGGGTCTCAATTGGCCAAAAATATTATTGATTGCCGGAAAGAAAATGGTCCATTTCGCTCGAGAGAGGGATTAAAGAAAGTCCCTCGGCTAGGCAATAAAGCATTTGAACAATGCGCAGGATTTTTGCGCATACAGGAGGCAAGGAATCCTCTAGATAATAGTGCTGTTCATCCAGAAAGTTATCATATTGTAGAGCAAATGGCAGAAGATATGGGAAATTCTATTTCTGAATTGCTGAATAATGAGGAGTTGAGAAATAAAATAGAGATAAAAAACTATGTAACCGGTAAAGTAGGCCTGCCAACATTAATTGATATTGCAACTGAATTAGCAAAGCCAGGCAGGGACCCGAGGAAGAAAATAAAGGTGTTTGAATTTGCAAAGCAAATACACAAGATTGAAGACCTGGATATCGGAATGATTTTAGCGGGAATCGTAACAAACATTACTAACTTTGGAGTTTTTGTTGATATCGGAGTTAAACAGGATGGCCTGGTGCATGTTTCGCAACTAGCAAATAAGTTTGTAAGTAAGCCAGCAGGTATTGTTCAGTTGCAGCAGCAGGTGGAAGTAAAGGTGATGAATATAGATATAGACAGAAAGAGAATATCATTGTCAATGAAGGATTTGACCTAAGGAGGACCAGATGAGTAATATTGGATGGATAGGAACGGGGGTTATGGGAGGGCCAATGGCCGCTCACTTGATTAAGGAAGGTCATCGTTTAGCAATTTTTACCAGAACTGGCAGTAAAGCCAAAGAGCTGATTGATGCCGGAGCCAGATGGGTTGGTTCTCCTCAAGAAGCAGCCAAAAATCAGGATTTTGTCTGTATTATGGTGGGTTATCCGCGGGATATGCGGCAGGTAGTTTTCGGTGAAGAGGGCGTTATGAATACGATTAAGTCAGGTTCTATACTTATTGACTTTACTACCAGTGAGCCCAGTCTGGCTATGGAAATTGCAGAAGCTCTAAAGAAAAGAGAGGTATTTTCTTTAGATGCGCCGGTTTCAGGTGGAGATGTTGGAGCTCGCAGCGCCACGCTTTCTATTATGGTTGGCGGAGATAAAGAGGCATTTAACGCTGCAAAGCCTATTCTGAAAAAACTAGGAAAAACCATTATCCTGCAGGGTGGTCCCGGTGCTGGCCAACATACCAAGATGTGTAACCAGATACAGATTGCCGGGACTATGATTGGTATGGTAGAGGCTCTTATTTATGGCACTAAAGCCGGATTGGACATTGAGACTATGCTTAAAGCAATATCTGGTGGAGCTGCCGCCTGTTGGAGTCTTGACAACTTGGCTCCCAGGATTTTAAAAGGTGATATGGAGCCGGGGTTTTTTGTGGAGCACTTTGTCAAGGATATGGGTATTGCTCTGACAGAGGCTCAAAAAATGCATCTATCTCTTCCGGGATTAGCCCTTGTTCATCAGTTGTATCTATCTGTTCAGGCCCTCGGCGCTGGACGTAAAGGGACTCAAGCCCTGTACCTTGCACTTCAACATATGAATGTTATGGATTGAATTTGACTCTTTCAGACCAAAAATCAGTCCAGGTTGACTTTGAAACGAATCTCATTTGACTTATCTTAAGAATATGCTAGAATATAGACGTATGGATATGATGAACTACAGATTGGGAAGGAGGAGTGCGATGTAAAGCTAAGGATTATTCTTTGGAAACTCTAAGAATCACAATGAGTTTCATGTAGGATGTGGAGTTGGCCCAGAGCTTTCCTTTGGGATTAAGTATTGTTGTTCCTACTTTGTCACTTCACTTCTCGCAATAGCGGGAAAATGTCAGACCAGAACATAAGGCTACCTTCCTTTATAACTGCGAGTTTTTATGGCAGTTCTCTTATTTTCAAGCTCTAATGTATTTGTTGACGGAGCTTTTTAGCGAGTGCAGATGTGTCGCTTTTTTTGGGATAATTTCTGGTGTAAATAATATGGCAAAGAGGAGGGTAAAACAATCAATTCCCTGAGGGATTGGGATGAATCCAGGTAAAAGATAAGAAAATAAATAAAATTTGAAGAGAAAAAATGAACAGAAAAGGAGATAGCACAATGAATAAGATAAAGATAGCCGTGATTGGTGTTGGAAACTGCACAAGTTCTTTGATACAGGGAGTCTATTACTACAAGGATAAGAATCCCAAAGATGCAATTGGTTTGATGCATTGGGATATTGGCGGATATGAACCTTGTGATATAGAGGTTGTAGCTGCTTTTGACGTTGATAAGAGAAAAGTGGGGAAAGATGTGAGTGAGGCTATTTTTTCAGAGCCAAACTGCACCAAAATATTCTGCAAAGATATTCCCAAGATGGGTGTTAATGTTGTTATGGGTGGGGTTTCTGATGGCGTTGCTCAACATATGAAAGAATTTCCGGATGACGAGACCTTTGTGGTTTCTAAAGAAAAAGAAGTAGATATAGTGGATGTCTTAAAAAAGAGTGGGGCAGAGGTCGCTTTAAATTATCTTCCGGTTGGTTCGGAAAAGGCGGTAAGATTCTATGCAGACTGCTGTTTAGAAGCAAATGTTGGTTTTATAAACTGTGTTCCAGTATTCATTGCTTCTGATAATGAATTTGCCGAAAGATTTAAACAAAAAAATCTCCCCATAATAGGGGACGATATTAAAGCGCAAATTGGAGCTACTATTACCCATAGAACCCTGGCTAAGTTGTTTGTAGACAGGGGTATTAAGCTAGATAGGACATATCAATTGAATACCGGTGGAAATACAGACTTTCTCAATATGATTGCACGAGAAAGATTAAAGTCAAAAAAGACCTCCAAGACAGAAGCGGTTCAATCCGTCCTAGATGAACCACTAGACCCAAAAAATATCCATATTGGTCCATCTGACTATGTGCCCTGGCAAAAAGATAATAAAATCTGTTTCATCAGAATGGAAGGTAGAATGTTTGGCGATGTGCCAATGAATTTAGAATTAAGACTGAGTGTAGAAGACTCACCAAATTCCGCTGGTTGCGTAATAGATGCTATCAGGTGCTGTAAGTTAGCTTTGGACAGGAAAATAGGTGGTATTCTCACTTCAATTTCTGCCTACACTATGAAGCATCCTCCCCAGCAATTCGCTGATGGGAAAGCAAGGGATATGGTAGAGGAATTTCTGGAAGGGAAACGTGAAAGATAAAGATGAAAGCGCTAATAATTGCTGCTGGAGAAGGCACCAGATTCGGAAATCTGACCAAAGATGAACCCAAGCCTCTTGTTCGACTTTTGGGTTTGTCTTTGGTGGAAAGAGTAATCCTAACGGCAAAGGAAGTCGGTATTGATGAATTCATTATTGTCATCGGCTACCTGGGGAAAAGAATAAAAGAGAAATTAGGAGATGGAAATAGATACGGGGTAAAAATAACCTATATTGAGAACAGGGAATGGGAAAAAGGAAACGGGGTTTCTGTTCTAAAGGCTAAGGAGTCACTAAAGGAAAACTTTATACTACTGATGTCAGACCATATCTTTGATGCTCGTATCCTGAAAGAACTTGTCAATTATGATCTGAAAAGTTCTGTTATCTTAGCCGTT
Source organism: Candidatus Aerophobota bacterium (assembly GCA_030610725.1). Lineage (GTDB taxonomy): Bacteria > Aerophobota > Aerophobia > Aerophobales > AE-B3A > AE-B3A. The sequence continues at coordinate 6,313 of JAUWRE010000028.1, forward strand.
GATAAAAGAGAGCCATCACCGGGTGATACGAGAGTTCTGGAAAAGGAAGGAAAGATTGCTAAAATAGGCAAGGATATAGAGAAAGCAAACTGCATAGACACTGGTATCTTCTTGTGCTCAGCAAAGATATTTTCTTATATCGAAAAGACGGTAAAAGAAGGTAGGGAAGAGTTCGCCGATGGCATTACTCAGGCTGCTAAGAATAGAGATGCTGAGGTTTTTGATATTACCCGGATTGAAAGTTACGCATCAAAAATGAGAAAGGATATTAAACCCTGGTGGATAGATATCGATACCAAAGAGGATTTAAAAAAAGCGAAAAAAATTATCGTTGAAAATGCAAGCAAGAACCCTTCCGACGCTCTAGCTTGTTATGTCCATAAACCAATAGAGAACAGGCTTGTATCATGGATAGTCAATTTTAGTATCACCCCAAATCAAATAACTATAGGGGTGAATATCCTGGCTTATACTGTAACTACCTTATTCCTTCTCGGTTATTTACTTCCTGCCTCAATTCTAACTTTTGTTGTGGGAATAGCTGACGGTTTAGATGGTAAGCTAGCCAGGGTGAAACTTAAAATAAGTAGAGTTGGCTCCCTGGAACATTCTTTTGACTTACTATTTGAATTTTCCTGGTTTATTGCTCTTTCCTGGTTTCTTTTTCGCTCAACAGGTAGCAGTACTCCATTAATTCTTTGTATGTTTATAATTCTCTTTACAACATTTTACCGACACATATACGATCAATTTAGAAGGGCGATGGGTAGAAGTCTAGACGATAGCGGGGATTTTGAAAGGAAATTCAAAAGGATAGCTGGTAGAAGGAATCTATATAATATACCTATTCTGGTGGGTGTACTGTTAACTCCTCTTTACTCTTCAAATGCTTTAGTCTATTCTTTGGTTTTTATCTTATTGCATTCTGGAATTACGGCAGTTGTATATTCTTTGAGAGCTATAAAGCATATGCGTCTTATGGATTACAAAAAAACATAAATAAAGGCCAAAGAGTAAATATTTACCAATATGGCTTTAGGTATATCAATTTATCTGAGCCAGCTCCTTATAATATTTCTTCAAAGCAGGATAAAGCTCACGGTAAATACGGTACATTCTATTATAAAGTTGATGTAGTTTTGGGTTGGGTTTTATCTCATCAGTAATGGTGAGCCAGTCTTTGATTATGTGGTAGTCTTTGAAAATACCTACGCCAACTCCAGCATTGATAGCGTTCCCTAGCGGAGCTCCTCTGGATTCTTTAATGTAGACGCATTCTTTATTAAGGATATCTGAGATAATTTGTCTCCACAAAGAGGACTGTGCTCCGCCTTCTCCCAAGAAGAGGGGAGAGTTTATACTTATCTCGCTTTGTTTAGCCAATTCTACGTTATGTAAGACTGCATAACCCACAGATTCCATCATAGCTCTGATAATGTGTCCTCTCTTATGAGCTAAAGAGAGGCCAAAGAACACTCCCCGGGCTAAAGGATCCCAGATAGGAGCTCTTTCGCCCATAAAATAGGGAAGGATAATTAGCCCATCACTCCCCGCTGCAATTTTTTCCGCCTCTAAATTCATTATTTCATAGGCACTCACTCCCAACTGTTTTTCTGTAGTCTGCTCGGCTTGCCCGAAAGTATCTCTAAAATACTTCATTAAAGCTCCACAACAGGCCAGAGTAGCTGTGGTGGTATATTTTTGGCGAGAATAAGCAGTGGGAATAATAGTAACCAAGTTTTTGGTGAAGTTAGATTTATTATGCACCACTCCCCATACACCTCCCGTTCCCATAACCAGGGAATTATCTCCCTCATCAATAACTCCCATAGCCAGTGAAGCTGCATTATAATCAACTGTTCCGGCTACTACTGGGGTACCTGGAGCTAGACCAGTTTCTCTCCCTGCTTCTTTGGTGACCTCACCAATAACCTGGTCGCAGGGATATGCCTGGGGAAATTTATTAACATCCAGACCTATTTTTTCAATCATTTTCTCATCCCACCTGCGATTAACAATATCAAAGGCTATTCCAATCAGAGAAGCATTGGAATAATCAGTGAGGGCCTTCCCGGTAAGTTTTGCTACTGGATAATCTGCCGCTGTTTGCAGCTTGTATGTCTCTTTATATAAATGAGGTCGATTGTTTTTTTCCCACATGAGCTTGCTGGTAGCATAGTAAGGGTCAATAATATTGCCGGTCAACTCAAAAATGACATCTTCCCCGATGTTCTCTTTAAGCCACTGACATTCGTTAGTAGCTCTTCTATCCATCCAGATATGAGCATTTTGCAGAGGATTTAGATTCTTATCCACTAATATACAAGCTGGCGAAAGAGCACTTATACTGACCGCTTTAATATATTTGGAACTAACCCTGGATTCCTTAATGGAAGCCTTTATAGTATTAGCTACAGCATTCCAGTACCACTCAGGGTTGTGTTCAGCCCAGCCTGGTTTGGGGAAAATAAGAGGATACTCAATATAGTGACTTCCCAGGACGTTTCCTTCTGTGTCTATCAATACTGATTTTGTTCCCCCTGTTCCTATATCTGTACCCACTAAATAGTCTGCCATATTATTTATCCTTTTCTTGAAAGAGAGCGTATAGCGTTTAGCGTATAGTGAAAAACAAAGAAACTTAAATACCATTCACGATTCATGAAATACGATTCACCAGCTCTGTCGTGCGTGATGCGTATTGCGCAATACTATATACGACATACGCAATACGAGATTGTCCTTTGGTATTTTTTAACTAATACAGAACTGAGCCCCCACTAAGGTTTATAGC
>JAUWRE010000051.1 GCA_030610725.1 Candidatus Aerophobota bacterium
ATTCCTTTAATTTACTAGCGGTTAGCGTATAGCGTTCAGCGTATAGGGTAAATCATCAAAGCGAAAAACTTAAAGCGCAGAGCTAAAGACTATAATTCATCGTCTTGTTCGTAGTTCATGCCCCCTCATCTTAATCCTCTCTTAATTAGTTCATAGTCTATTGTTCATAGTTCATCGATGAAAAGAACGAACGGTGAACCAGTTACCTAACGGGCTAGTAGGTCAATGAACAATGGGACTACGAACAATGAAGACAAAGGGGGGAGAGGAAAGTACTATTTTTGTCGATGAATTATGGGCTATTCTCTATGATTTTGCGTTTTTGTATTCTTTCACTATACGCTATACGCTAAACGCTATCCGCTGTCTTTTCATATATCAAGATTAGCTACTTCCAGGGCATGCTCCTGAATGAAGTTTCTGCGTGGCTCTACTTCTATGCCCATTAGTATGCTAAATAGTTCATCCGCTACCACAGCATCCTCTATAGAAACCTGATAAATAGTGCGGGTAGCTGGGTTCATAGCAGCATTCCACAACTGTTCAGGATTCATCTCTCCTAATCCTTTGTAGCGTTGAACTTCTATTTTTCCTTCCCCTAATTGTTCTGTTAGTTTTTTGAGTTCTTCCTCACTATTAAGAAAATATTCCTTGTTCTTATTACTTACTCTATATAAAGGAGGTTGAGCAATATATATGTGACCTGTTCTGATTAAATCTGGCATATAACGATAAAAGAAAGTGAGAAGAAGAGTTCTAATGTGAGCTCCGTCTACATCTGCATCACTCATTAAAATAACTTTGTTATACTTTAGCCCAGCCAGGGAGAACTCTTCTTTGATTCCCGTGCCTATGGCTGTAATAGTAGCCCCTATTTCTTTATTATTGAGGACTTTAATTAAATGGGTTTTCTCCACATTGAGGATTTTTCCCCTTAGAGGAAGGATGGCTTGAAAGAGTCTATCTCTTCCCTGTTTAGCCGAGCCTCCAGCTGAATCTCCCTCTACTATGTATAGTTCATTTATTTCTGGGTTGTTTTCAGAACAGGCGGCCAGTTTACCCAGGAGTCCTCCTCCCAGGCTCTCTTTTTTTCGGGTTATCTCTCTGGCTTTTTGAGCGGCTTCTCTTACTCGAGAAGAAGAAATTGCTTTTTGAACAATCATTTTAGCCAGAGGGGGATTCTCCTCCAGGAAACGAGAGAGATTTTCGAAAACGATAGATTCCACAATTCCCTTAGCTTCGCTATTTCCCAGTCTAGTTTTTGTCTGCCCTTCAAACTGCGGATTGGGAAATTTCATATTAATAATAGCGGTTAATCCTTCTCTTATATCCTCACCCAAAAGAACAATATCCTTGTTTTCTTCTTTTTTAACATAATCATTGACCACTTTAGTCAAACCTGCCTTGAATCCAGAAAGATGGGTTCCTCCTTCTTCGGTATTAATATCATTAACGAAAGCGAATATATCCTGGATAAAGCTTTGATTATATTGAATAGCTACCTCCAGGCTTACGTCTCCCTTTTCTCCTTCAATATAAATGGGCTCGGGAAATAGGACTTCTCTGTTTCTATTGAGGTGTTCTACGAAGGCCCTAATTCCTCCTTCGTATCTAAAAATTTCTTTTTTTTGGCTCCTTTCATCTTCTACCTGTATCCTTAGTCCCTGGTTTAGAAAAGCCAGTTCTCGCAAACGGCGGGTTATTCTTTCCCAGTCAAATTCTATGGACTCGAAAATCTCCTCATCTGGTTTAAAACTAACCTCTGTTGCGGTTTTATGAGAAGAGTTTTCTTCTATACATTCTACTTTGGTTACCGGTTTACCTCGCTCATATCGCTGCTGCCAGGTTTTTCCCTTTCGAATAACTTTTGCCTCAAGCCATTCTGAGAGAGCGTTTACCACCGATACCCCCACTCCATGTAGTCCTCCTGCTACTCGGTAAATCTTATTGTCAAACTTTCCTCCCGCATGCAGGAAAGTCATCACCAACTCCAGGGCTGGTTTTTTATAAACAGGGTGAAGAGAAACAGGAATTCCCCTTCCGTCATCGGTGACAGTAATACTATTATCAGAGTGAATGACTACCTTTATATTTTCACAGAAGCCAGCCAGGACTTCGTCAATGGAATTATCTACTACCTCACTCACCAGATGATGCAATCCCCGCGGGCCGGTACTACCAATATACATACTGGGCCTTTTGCGCACTGCCTCCAAATCTTTTAAAATTTGGATTTGTTGCGCACCATATTCCTCTTCCATCTTTATCCTCTCTTAAATTTTCCTATTCCCCTATATTTCTTATATCTTTTTTCCACTACTTCTTTAGGAGATACTTTCTTTAGCTCTTCCAGATGTTTGATTATTCTCTCCTTTATATTGAGAGCTGTCTGTTCTGGGTCTTTATGAGCTCCGCCTCTGGGTTCAGGAATGATTTCATCTATTAGTCCTAAATTAAATAGGTCCTGAGAAGTAAGACGAAGGGCTTTAGCTGCTTCTTCTACTTTTTCCTGATTCTTCCAGAGAATAGCAGCGCATCCCTCCGGACTGATTACTGAATAAACGGCGTTTTCTAACATCAAAATTCTATCTCCTACTCCAATTCCCAGAGCTCCTCCACTTCCTCCTTCCCCAATGATGATTACCAGAATGGGCACCCGCAATTGAGACATTCTTTCCAGATTGGCTGCGATAGCTTCAGCCTGTCCTCTTTCCTCTGCTTCAATTCCAGGGTAGGCCCCTGGTGTATCAATGAAGGTAAGAATAGGGCGGTGCAGTTTTTCTGCCAGGTTCATCAATCTATGAGCTTTTCTATATCCTTCTGGATGTGCCATACCGAAATTTCTGGAAAGATTATCTTTAATTGATTCTCCCTTTTGATGTCCTATAAAGACCAGCCTTTCTTCCTCTATTCTAGCCAGTCCCCCTATAATGGCCTGGTCTTCAGAATAAAGTCTATCTCCATGAAGAGGTAGGAAATCATCAAATATCAAGTGGACAAGAGTTAATGATTTAGGACGATTAGGATGCCGTGCTAATTGCACTTTTTGCCAGGGGGTAAGATGAGCGAGAGTCTCTTCTTCTAGTTTTTTCAGGCGGGATTGAAGACGGGATATCTCTTCATTGAAGTCTAAGCCCTCTTTGTTAGCCAATCCTTTTAATTCTTCAATTTTATGCTCTAATTCTAGCATAGGTTTCTCAAAATCAAGACTGTATGTAACTCTCCGTACCATTTTAGTTAACTATCTCCGATACATATACTAACTCTATTTTTCTTTCATCCAAACTGGCCACAATCTCCTTTAGGGCCTGGGCTGTAGTTATATCTATATGTCCCATCCCCAGTGTTTTACCTTTTTCCTTAGCTGAAGAAATAAGCTGTTGGAATTGACCCTTGATATAATCTATATCTTTTTCGTTGTCCAGAAAGACTTGTCTGGAGGTAGACTTTACACCCATTTCTTGAGCCAGAGAAAAAGCTATTGAATCAGGACTGGTTCTACTGTCAACAAAGAATAGGTCTTCTTCTTTCACTGCCTTAAGTAAAGCCCTCATGGGCCTTTCTTCAGAGGTAATAAGAGAGCCCATATGGTTATTTAAACCTACGGCATAGGGAATGTCCTTCCTGGCTTCCTTTATTATTAATTTAATCTCTTCCTCACTCATCTTATCCAGAATTATCCACTTATAGTCAGGGTTAAATTTACCCTTTGGTTGCATAGGAAGATGTATGATGACTTCTTTCCCACTCTTATGAGCCTGTTCTGCTACTGATTTTGCCTGGGGGGTCCCCGGGATTACAGAGATAGTAAAGGGAATATTCAAATCTTCTAAAAAGACATCTACTACCCCGCCCTTTGAGTATCCGAAATCGTCAATAAGAAGAGCAATCTTGATCTTTTTGAGAATAAACCTTAGAGTATGAGTGGTTCTACTTTCAGAACCAACCTTAGCTAGAATCTGGTACTGGTCTTTTGAGTCTTTCTCTTCCAGCTGATGAATCTTTACCAACCTTAGAGAGAGTTCTTCTTGTATCTGAAGGAGTAGCGTATCCAGAGGATAGTCAAAGGGGATGCTCAGGGTTTTTTCTTGTTGAAGCTGGGGCAGAAAAAACCTTCCTCTTATCTCTTTTTCTTCTATCAAAGGTAAATTCAGTGTTTTTGTGAGCTCTTTTACTTTTAAGTCTATCTGTAAGAAATCATTTTGATAGGTTGAGATTCTAAGTTGAAGAAAAAGCCCTGCTATTATTATACAAAGAACGATTATTATTGCTATGTAAAGAAACTTGTGTGATTTTTTCTTCATATTCTTCTATCAGGCAAACCCTCCCTTTTCCTGGTCAGTTTCCCAGTATTTCTATAGCTTCCAGAAGTTGTAGGTCATTAAGAATATCATTATCCTTATTCTTGTCTTCTCGCCGAAGGAATTTTTGCAGAAGCTCCTTCTCTACTGTAATTCCTTCCTTTTCTAATTCGCTTCTCAAGGAAGTCAAATCCATCCGTTCCCAATAAGGATATTGAACGAGAAATTCTTTAATCAGCTTAGATTCCTTTAATTTAACTAATATTTCCTTTTCTTCTTCAGTAGGTTTGAAAGCCTCTACTTTTATGTCAGGTTCAATTCCTTCACCCTCTATGCTTATTTCTGAGGGAGTGTAATACTTAGCTGTGGTCAAAGTTATGGCTCCCTCCTTATTTATGGGGATTATTGCCTGTACTGTTCCCTTGCCAAAGGTCTTTTCTCCCAATAAGATACCTCTCTTATTTTCTTTAATTGCACCAGCTACAATTTCTGATGCACTGGCGCTTCCCTGGTTAATTAGTATAACCAGTGGTATCTCTTCTCCTTCTCCCTGCTGATGAGCGGAATAGACCTGGTTTTGAGAAGAATCTCGCCCTTTAATAGAGACAATAACTCCCGAGGAGAGGAATTCATCCGCTACCTCTACTGCTTGAGTGAGAAGACCGCCGGGGTTATACCTTAAGTCGAGAATAAGCGCCTCTATCTGCATAGTTTTGAGTTTAGTAAGAGCTTTTCTTAAATCCTCTGCTGTGTTTTCATTGGTAAAACCAACGATTTTAATATATCCGATATTTTCTTTAAAAATTTTTTCTTTGATATTGGGGAACTTTATGATAGCTCTGGTGATGGTGAACTCTAGAGGATTTTTTTCTTCTCTTCTCTGTATGGTCATCTTTACTTCAGTTCCTGGTTCACCCCGTAATTTTCTCATAGCTTCTGTAAGAGTTATTTTTTCTGCCGATTCTTCATTTATCTTCATAATTCTATCTTTAGGCTCAAGTCCAACCTTGCTGGCCGGGGTTCCTTCCAGGGGAGAAATTATGGTAAGAAAATTATCTTCAATGGTGATTTGTATTCCTATTCCTCCAAATTCACCCTCTTTCTCTTGCTTCATTTCTAGATAGACTTCCGCATTCATCCAATGCGAATAAGGGTCTTCTAGAGATTCAATCATTCCCTTGATAGCCCCCTCCATTAGTTGGGATGGCTCAACTTTTCCTATATATTCATTCTGAATAGCCCGATAAGCTGCAATTAAAGGTCCTAGCTCGGAGAGAAAATCGCCCCCTTGAACTCTTGCAAAGAGAAAAAGTCCTATAATTGAGCTGAGGATGACGATAATGACTAAGAATCTTTTATTTCTTTTCAAAGGAAATCCTTCTTTTTTATGCTCGTTTACTAGATGTTTCTCTCTTTAAGCAACTCCTCTGAGTTTCTTATTACCTTTTCTCTTGCTTTTAGAGATAATCCTGCCCCTTGCAAAGTTTTTCTTGCTTGTTCAGTGCTTATAAGGTCATCTGGGCTGTGGGCGTCGCTATTCAAAATTAATTTCGCTCCAGTTTCTTGGGCTAATTTTGCCACCCATCCGTTAGTCAGGCAGTGTCCCTTTCTACTACTTATCTCCAGATAGATTCCTCTTTTTTCAGCTATGCTGGCCTCTTCCTGCGAGATTAGCCCTGGATGGGCTAGAATATCTATTTCTGCCTCTAATGCTGCTCTGTTAGTCCCCGGTGGGACTGGCTCTACTATAGTCTCTCCATGTACAAGGATTATCCTGGCCCCTTCTTTTCTGGCTTTTCTGGCTAGCCTATCAATTAACTTGGGTGGTAGATGAGTTAATTCTGCGCCAGGGATGACTTTAATTCCTTCTACTAGACTGTTAATCTCCTCACAGAAGTCAGCAATACGCGGGACCACCCAGTCCAGATTTGAGGAATCGATATGGTCAGTAATGGCTAAAACTCTGTATCCCTTGCTTTTTGCTCTTTGTACTATTTCTGCTGGGGAGAGTTCTCCATCACTGAAAAAACTATGGATATGTAAATCAATCAAACGCTTTCCCCCTCTCTTGGATTATAATAGCATATTTCCTGCTTTTTGTAAAGTTTTCTCAAAGAGATTTCTTCTCAAAAATATCCACAGATGAAATAGCTGATGAATGGTCACTTTCTCAAGAGAAAAACCCGGGAGTCCTTTCTACAAGCCCAAAGAATGAAAAAACACTCTAATCCTTACAGGATAGTTACTAACAGAGTTATCCACATTATCCACAGAAAATGACTCACATTGCCTAGAAATTTTTTTCTTCTTTGCTCTATTTTATTTATCTATTTGCTTAATTGTTGGCTTCTTTGGGAGGTTCGAGGCAGGTTTGTAGGGGTCAGTTTCAATCCCTTATATCTAAGGCATCTTTCTTTGCTTAACTATTGTATATTCCGTACTTGTGGGTAGCTTTGACCATAGCTATATAGTTTTCCGGCTTGCAAGCAGGATGGATTGAATTGGAGGAGGTAATGATATAGCCACCTCCCGGAGCTGCTTTTTGAATTGTTTCCTTAACAGTCTGTTTTACTTCTTCTTTTGTGCCGAAAGGAAGCAAATTGCGGCAGTCAATATTTCCTAAGATACATGCCTTTCCAGCTAGATATTTTTTGACTTCTCCAATATCCATGCATTGAGGTTGAATTGGATGTATGCCATCAAAGCCGACTTCCAGGAAATCATCCAGAATGGGCCATAAATTTCCGTCAGAATGCTTTACCACTTTCAACTCTTTTTGATGGGCATAAGCTACTATTTCTTTGTGATAAGGTTTGGTAAACTCCCGATAATGCTCAGGGGAAATAAGAGTAGT
>JAUWRE010000031.1 GCA_030610725.1 Candidatus Aerophobota bacterium
CGTGAACCACAACTCAGGGAGATAGGTAGTGGACACATGGTAGCCTGCCATCTTGCCTGAGAAATCCCTGTTTGGCTATATTGAAGTAATAACTTCTACTATTGTTCTTCTTAAAAAAGTGTGCAGTATCATTATAGCCAAAAGAATCACCAACTTGACAAAAGTAGAGAGGCTGAACTAGCCGAACACTCTCTGTGATCTACCCCTGAAAGCTCTCTGGAAAAGGTTGGAGGTAGGCTTTCTAAAATGAAGGAATTCAAAGACCTTGTCTCTTTGGTTTTGAGGTATAAAAGAGGGGTAATTATTGGCCTTACCTCTCTTCTTATTGTCGATACCGCCCAGCTCATCATACCTCTCGTGGTCAGAGGCGCCATAAACTCCCTCTCCCTGGGGCAGGCCACGGGACCACTTCTTGCAAGGTATGCTCTTTACGTTCTGGGGCTGGTTCTCATGGTAGCAGTGTTTCGATATCTCTGGCGCTATCACATTATCGGATCTTCTCGAAAGGTGGAGGAATACCTTCGCAATAAACTCCTTTTTCATATTCATACTCTCTCACCTACTTTTTTTGACCGCAGCAAGACCGGTGATTTGATGGCTCGCTCTACCAATGACATCGAAGCAGTAAGAATAGCCGCCGGTATGGGCATTCTATGGTCATTTGATGCCTTCTTCTATTTTGTATTCTCTTTAAGTTTTATGCTCTACCTGAATCCCATACTTACCCTCTATACTTTCCTACCCCTGTCTTCCATCGCAGTAATCGTCCTGGTCTTTGGTAGATACATTCACCATCGTTTTGAGAGAGCCCAGGAGGGCTTTTCTACTATCAGCGAGAGGGTACAGGAATCCTTATCCGGAATAAGAGAAATTAGAGCATTTGTCCAGGAGGAGGGAAAAATAAAGGACTTCACCAAAGTCAACCAGGAATACGTGAAGAGAAATATGTCCCTGGCAAAAATTAGAGCACTGTTCTTTCCTCTTATCATGCTCATCGGAGGCCTGGGTACTGCCCTGGTCGTTCTTTTCGCCGGAAGTAAGGTGATTCTGCAGGAAATCAACCTGGGTGATATGGTAGCTTTCATTAGCTATCTGGGAATGCTCACATGGCCCCTTATGGCTATAGGCTGGATAATCAACATTATCCAACGAGGAATGGCCTCTATGGCGCGGATAAATAGGATTCTCTCGGTCTGTCCGGAGATAAAGGATGAAAGAGGTGCCCTGCAAGTAGATATTCGTGGAAAGATAGAGTACCGCAATCTTTCCTTCGCTTACTCTGACCGGAAAAGCTTGGCCTTAAATGATGTAAACCTCCTTGTCCCTGCCGGAACAAAAGTTGGCATCGTAGGAAAAGTTGGGTCGGGAAAAAGCACCCTGATTCAACTTCTTACCAGGACCTATGATCCCCCTTCCGGAAATCTTCTCATTGACGGCATTGATATAAGAAAGATCCGCCTTTCTAGCCTTAGGGAAGCTATTGGGGTAGTACCTCAAGAGAGTATTCTATTTTCAATCTCGCTTAGAGAAAACATCGCCTTTGGAAGCCCCAAAGCTGAGGAAAAAGAAATGATAGAAGTTGCTAAAGTATGCCATATCTATGAGGAAATCACCCAGTTTCCTCAAGGCCTCGATACACCTGTGGGAGAGCGGGGTATTACTCTTTCCGGCGGACAAAAACAAAGGATAGCTTTGGCGCGGGCACTGCTAAGGAGACCCAGAATTCTTATTCTTGACGATTCTTTCTCTTCCGTAGATGCGGAGACAGAAAAGGCAATCCTGGTCAACCTCAAAGACATCATGCAAGACCTTACTCTTTTGCTCATCTCCCAGAGGATTTCTGCAGTGAAGAATATGGATTTTACCGTTGTTCTGGACGAAGGAAGGATTGTAGAAAAAGGAACTCACGCTGAACTCTTGGGCCTGGACGGAATCTATGCAAGGCTGTTTGAAATACAACAAATAGCTCAGGAAGAACTGGAGTACTTAAGGGGGATAGGGTAAGTTATGATTAAGAGGTGGTTTTCATTTTTTGCAAAAAACAGGGCAGGGGAGAGGATATACGACTCCAGACTCCTTGCTCAGCTCCTTCGCTATCTAAAGCCTTACAGACTCATCCTTGTTATTTGTCTCATTCTTCTCATGGTCACAACTATTTTCAGTATTTCTTTACCCTATATTACCAGGTTAGCTATCGACCGCTACGTTGTTCCTTCTCATGTCAAATTAGAACTTTCTGGTAAGAACGCTGTTTTTGAAAAGACCATTGAGACAAAATACACCCATAACCTTCTACGCATCAGCGGCGCAACTTATTTGGCAGATTTATCGAAAATGGCAAAGGAAGACCGGGTTCTACTGGAAGAGGGTGATTATGTTTCAAAAGAGAAGTACCTCCTCCTGGACCCCTCAAGCCTGGCACTCCCAGAGAAAGAGAAAACTCTGGCAGCAATAGAAAAATATCCAGAGATTTTCAGCCAAAAAGAAGGTTTCTTTTTTGCTCGCGCCGATGATCTAAGGGAGATGGAAAAAGAAGATATTAGAACCGTGAGGAGCGAAGAACTGAACGGAGTAAAATTCCTTGCCCTCATCTTCATCCTCATTCTCATCCTCAATTTCTTTTCTAATTCTCTCTACGTCTATCTTCTTGAATACACCGGCCAGAAGACAATGTACCATATGAGGCTTGACATTTTCTCACATCTTCTTCGCCTTCCTCTCTCATTCTTACAAAAAAACCCGGTAGGAAGACTGGTAACCAGGGCTACTAATGACGTAGCCGCTGTCAATGAGATGTACACTGTCGTGCTGGTCAATGGCCTTAAAGATATCTTTCTTCTGGCAGTAATCCTCTTCGTAATGTTCAGAATGAATGTAGGACTCACCCTCTTGATTCTCGCTCTCACTCCTCTCCTCGTTTATATAAGTTTTCTTTACCGCGCCAAAGTAAGAGGTGCCTACCGAGAAGTGAGGAAGAAGATTGCTAACCTCAATGCCTTCTCTCAGGAGAGTATCTCCTCAATGAGGATAATTCAACTCTTCTCTCGCCAAAAAGATAGTTGCCAGAAGTTCAAGAAAATAAATCGAGAAAACTACCTGGCAGCTCGTCGCCAGCTTGTCCTCTATTCCCTCTTTCGGCCCATCATAGAAATCGTCAGCTCTGCCGCCATCGCCTTTGTAATCTGGTATGGAGGAAAGGGTGTACTCAATGCAACCTTCACCTTTGGATCTTTGGTAGCTTTCCTTTCCTATATTCAAATGTTCTTCAGTCCCATAAGAGACCTGGCCGATAAATATGACATTTTTCAGGGGGCTATGGCCGCCTCTGAGAATATATTTGCTCTTCTGGATGAGAAGACCGAGAGGGTAGGGGGAAAGAGGCTCATCCACCTTAAAGGTAAGATTGAGTTTCAGAATGTTTGGTTTTCCTACAAGGATGAGTGGGTGCTGAAAAATGTATGTTTCAGCGTCAACCCTGGCCAAAGGGTAGCTTTGGTTGGGCACACCGGCGCCGGGAAAACCACTATTATCAGGCTTCTTTTTAGATTCTACGAGGTAGAGAAGGGAAAGATACTATTGGATAACTTCGACATTCGCCAGCTTGATTCCTCCTCATTTCGCTCTCAGATGGCCCTCGTTCTTCAGGATATTTTCCTTTTTTCGGGAGATATTGAACACAACATAAGACTTGAGAATCCGAATATTTCTGAAGAAGAGGTGAGAAAATCGCTGCAGTATGCAAATGCCAAATCTTTTGTTGAAAGCCTTCCCGGAGGGTATAAGGCAAAAGTCCAGGAAAGAGGCGCCACTTTCTCTCAAGGGCAAAGGCAACTTCTGGCTTTTGCCCGGGCTCTGGCCTTTAATCCCAGGATTCTGGTCCTGGATGAGGCCACTGCCAGCATTGACTCCGAGACAGAAGCTCTCATTCAGGATGCGCTGGAAAAGCTCCTGCAAAACAGGACATCCCTCATTGTAGCTCATCGTCTCTCCACCATAAAGAATGCTGACAATATCATCGTTCTTCACAAAGGGATAGTTGTAGAACAAGGAACGCACCATGAGCTATTGAGGGAAAAAGGGCACTATTCTCACCTTTACCGACTCCAATCGGAAGGATTACTTGACCAAGGTCAGGATAAACGAGACAACTCTTTTCACTAGTTCAAGAAAATAGGGAACTCCTCCCGAAAAGGGCTGACCTCAAGTATTATTAACCCTCTCACTTGTTTGTTGTGTCGGCTTCTGTCGGTCTCTTGTATGAAATGGGCCCTTTATCGTATCCTACTTCCTTCAGCCAACCTACCAACTACTATTTAACCGCAGTGGCTACCGCTTTTCCCTGGTTATAATGTGTGCCTACCTGGCCTGTTAATGTGAAATACGTCTTAGTGTATAATCTGTGCTGTATCTGTCAATGTCCACTTTCTCTTCTACTTTCTTTCAAAAAACTCAAGGGGTCAGGTCTTGATTTTTGAAAATATTGGGACTACTGTGATGAAGAGATCGGACCTTGACAGTTGGATTCTTCAATTCTGCAAAGACTCGAAGGAGGAGAATTATCTTTCAAGAAAAAGGTCTTTCTGGCGAATCAATAAATGGTCGCTGTCCCTATTTACGAGAGATTACAGCCGCATAATGTCTTAAACTATCGACTACCTGCTCTCCAGGCCATCGTTCCATTGACTCTAACTTAATAAGTGATATTATTAATGGGGGAAGGCCAGCAACCAGAAACATGCTCGGGCATCTACACAGAAAGGCAGGATATGAGCCATGGACTGATTCAGGGTCTTTCAGAACAGAGGCTCATGAGTGGACCGATGAGGATGCTTTTCTTTGAAATCATCTTTAGGTTTAACCTCAGGATTGCGGTTAGCTAAAACATCTAAAAGACCTTGAATAATCTCTTCTATTTCTTCACGGGTAGACTTAGAGCAGATCCAGATAACAAAACGAGCAGTTTTTTTCACTCGTCTTGTCTCCTTCTTTGGTCGATTCCCAAGTCCTACTTAGGAAGTAAGGGGAGACAAGTCGCTTTCACTAAAACACTTAACAATAAAGGGTTTAGGACAAAATTACTAAAATATTTTTGACAATAGTGTGTGTCATTGGAAAGGAGAATGCTGTGGCAAATAATGTTAACATCGCTTTCATTGGATCAGGTGGTATTGTTCAGTCCCACCTCGACCAGGGTCTGAAAGAATTTGAGGATGTCAAGTTTGTAGGTTGGTGTGACTTGAACGAAAGGACTGCCCAAGCCCGTCGCCAGCAAGTAGACGGTCAAGGTCGGATCTACACTGATGCTGGTAAGATGCTCGATGAAACCAAACCCGACGCGGTCTATATTATGCTCCCACCATTTGCTCATGGACCAGCCGAGGATGAAGTCATTAAACGCAAGCTACCCTTCTTCATCGAAAAACCTGTGGCCATTGACCTGGACACCGCAAGAAGAATTGCTGAAGGCGTCGAAAAATACAACCTGATAACCTCGGTAGGATTCATGACTCGTTACCGCAAATCGGTCCAGCGCGTTCGGGAACTTCTAAAGAAACAGAAGCCGGTCATCATGCACGGTGGTTGGCTCGGTGGTGGACCGGTCGAATACGAGGGTATCTGGAAATGGTGGGTGCAGAAGGACAAATCCGGTGGTCAGTTCCTTGAGCAAACCATTCATACTATCGACCTGGCACGATATCTTTTTGGTGAAGTAACTCGGGTATATGCTGTGGCAGTAAAAGAGCGCCGCCAGCGGCCAGACTTCTTCACTATCGAGGATGCTTCTATGGTGCAACTGAGCTTTGCCAATGGTGCGGCAGCCAACCTTTACAGCTCTTGCACTACCCCCATCGGCGCAGGGATCCTCCTGCATATTTGGGCGACCGAAATGAAAGTCGAATTCACCGGGTGGGAACATAGTGTTAGGATCCAACTATCGGGAGGCGAAGAAATTTCGATTCCCGGGGAGCCGAACATCTTTGCTCAAGAGGACCGAGCTTTTATCGATTCGGTCAAGGCAGGTAAGAACAAGGGCATCCTATCAACCTATGAGGACGGTTTGAAAGCTACCGCCATCGCCTGCGCCGCGAACGAATCAATGAACAGCGGCGAGACTATAAAGATCAATCTCTAAACTTTGTGTTGAGAAAACCAAGAAAAGGAGGAAATAGGTATGCGTATCAAACAATCTATTTGCTATCCGCTATTTAAGCCCCAGGACATGAATCTCGAAATCCTGTTTAAGGCCGCCGCTGACGTCGGCTACGCAGCTATTGAGCTGTGGTCCCGCGGGGAGGATTTCGAAGACATCATGGCATTGGCCAAGAAATACAACCTCGCTGTTGCCACCATGGGTGGCCATGCCTCGTTGTCTGATGGTTTAAACAAGCGATCCAACCACGACCGGATCCAGACCGAACTGACGGCCTCTATTGACATCGCCGTCAAGTATGGCATTCCGGGCTTGATTTGTCTCAGCGGCAACCGGCAACCATACCAGAGTGAGCTTGAGGCTATTGAGGCCGTAGCTGATGGTCTGCGTCGTGTGGCTCCCTATGCTGAGAAGAAGGGTATCAACCTTAACCTGGAACTGTTGAACTCCAAGATTAACCATCCCGGTTACCAGTGTGACCATACTGCCTGGGGAGTGGCAGTTTGCCAACGTGTTAACAGTCTGCGCGTGAAGCTTTTGTATGACATCTACCATATGCAGATTATGGAGGGAGATGTGATCCGCACAATCCAGGAGAACATCCGCTGGATCGGCCACTTCCACACCGCCGGCAATCCCGGACGTAATGATATGGATGACACGCAGGAACTGAACTACGCCGGCATCTGCAAGGCAATCGCTGCCACAGGGTACGAGCTGTACGTTGGCCACGAGTTCAAACCTAAAGGCGACCCGATCAAGGCGCTACGCCACACCTTTACCATCTGCGACCAGAGGTAAGCCGGTCGGTGAAGAAAGTGCTTCTCTGAACCCTTGAAAAAGTGATGCAGGCGAATAAGTTCTCTTTGTTCTCCCTTTTATGAAACCTCTTTGCCAGGCGGATGGCGACAATGCTTTATTCCGATAGCGGAAAAGAAGAGAGCAAGCTCTACACTTAAGCTGTGAGTGTTTTTTGTCATTGGTGTAGTACATATCTAGCACGACAACCAGAAACAGCGACTATTTTTGTCATACTACATTCAGGCTTCTGATATGCCAGAAAAACCATGACCTGATTCCAGGCACGACATTTCCAGGTCAAAATTTTATCAATGGTGGTTTCTCGCACAAAAGAAGAAAGACGAGTTCAGGAGGAAACGATGAGAAATTCCAAAGTCATTATTGTTTTGTTTCTGTAGGTCAAACACTAAATCTGACATTTACCCTGCGGGAGCATGAGGGAGTGGGAGTTACCCTGAATTTTTTGAGGGAAGAAGGCTATGACCAAGTGAACAATCTACTTTGGGACATTGAATTCACCGACCAGCAAGCACAGGGAATATTCCAGAATATATTTGGGACTCATTACGTAACCGGTCATGGAATTCTTAGTGGGATGACACCCTCACTCCTTACCAGCGCTTTCCCAGGGCGTGGGGTGTGCATTTTCGGAGGCATAGATGATAATGGCCACAGCGTAGAAGCCTCAGCGGAAGTTACGATACAACCATAATAGGGGAAGGGAAATACCGAAAAAGCCGTACACAGAGCCCTATGTAGGCACTCCTTCAAGGCAAGATAACCCTCCTGGCCTAGGCAAATTCAAGACTCCCCTATGAAGAGACTTTTTACAAGCCAGTTACGGGATAATGCTGGAGCAAGCTCTTTTTAAAACAGCTTGAGAGACAATCGGCAATATCCTCGGCCATTTATTACATCTCCTTATCTTGTATTGGTATTACTGTTGAGGTCAGATTAGGCCAAATCTCAGTACTTGTCAATCTGGGTTTTGGAGAGGTTGGCGTGGTAAAGATTCTGATTTCGGCACGTATATGTACCGAAAGCCAAAAAACCGAAGAGAACGCTGCTTAGATGTCTATTTAGTCGAAGTCATACCGATATTCACTTGTTGAGATGAACCTTCTCTGCTTTGGTCGCCATGAATGTGTTTATATACCGGTCAAGGAGTTCTTTGGCCCCACTATTGTCTTCATAGAATCCGGTTATGATAAATCCCGCATCAATTTGTCCTTTGATTTGGTCTTCAAGGGTGTGGCCAAATTCCAGCGGTTCTTTGGCTTCAAGTTGTCTCTTTAACTGGTCTTTTGGCAAGCTCTTAATGTCCGAGTAAGGAATTGAATACGACACTTTGAGGATTCCTTTTTCGTACTCCTCATAATCAAAGATATGGACCAGCGGGTTATCAAAGCCGGATATGAGGGTGCCCTTAGGACTGAGAACCCGGTAAGCCTCTTTCCAAACTAGCAAGATGTCTGCAACGAACGTATTTGATACAGGATGCACAATCAAATCGAAACTACTATCTGAAAAAACGGCTAGATTAGTCATTTCGCCTCTTACTGTTTGAATATCGAGCTGCTCACGCTCTGCCACGTATACATATCCTGTTCCAACTGCTTTCTTGAATTGTCAAAGACCGTTACCCTGGCGCCCGCAGCAGCAAGAATAGGACCCTGTTGTCCACCCCCAGAAGCAAGACACAACACCCGAAGTCCTTCTAATTTAGGGCACCAATCATCTGGTACCGGTTTCACCGAAGTAAGAAAGATTTCCCATTGCCCAGCTCTTGCTTTCCGAATCAGCTCAGGCGATACCGGTTTTGTCCAGACATTTCCTGATTCTACTTCCCGGTCCCATGCCTCACTATTGT
>JAUWRE010000078.1 GCA_030610725.1 Candidatus Aerophobota bacterium
ATTGTCCGATGGGCCTGGTAGCTTTAACCGCTTTCGGTGATTTGTTGGGTGTGCCCACTAAGGTGGACCCCATCATTAGGACAGAATAGGGGCTATATTAAGATTGGGTCCTGCTATCCTCAAGGGGTCTGGTGTTAAAGATTCTACCATACCTCTACTGGTAGCTTCTACCGGGATTGAGGTGAATACCTCGGCTGGTGTCCGGTAACCCAGGGCCTGGTGGGGACGCTCGGTGTTGTAGAAGCGGAAGTAGTTACCGAGGCCAATCCTGGCATCTCTGCCATCCTGATATGCTTTCAGATATACCTCCTCATACTTTACTGACCGCCACAGCCGCTCAATAAACAACCCCCAACGACTCACCGAAATGAAAGAGGAACTGAGAAAGATAGCCAGGACAACAGAAGGCGCTGCCGATAAAGTAGCCGATATCATCCTTGAGGTAGGAAATTGGTGAATAGTCGTTAGTGAATAGTGAATCAAAATTCGTTGCTCGTTGCTCGAAAGAATCTAGGTTCTAGAGGCAATTGACCATTCACGATTCACGAAATACGATTCACCAGCTCTGTCGTGCGTGATGCGTATTGTATTGTGTGTTTGAGGGTCTTCTACGATATACGACATACGCAATACGAGATTGTCCTGAGGATTTCTTGAGATAGGAGCAAAATGCATATCTTGCACCTTACACCTTATATGTCTTTAGGGGGAACAGAAAGACATATTCTTAACTTAATGGCACAGGGTTTATCACGAGGGCATCAGGTCTCTTTAGCCTCACCAGCGGGTGAGGGGCTAAGAGAAGTTCCCGATACGGTTAGACTCTATCAGATAGAAAATTGGCGAGGGTCAAAATTATTAGGCTCAGTTAAGTCCTTAAAGGAGATAATTCTTGCTGTTGGTAATAAGGTGGATTTAGTCCAGGTTCATGCTTCAGCAGAAATGGCATACTTAACAAAGAAATACCTGACAAGAAAGCCGGTAATTTTTACCTGCCATGGCTATAATACCCACCCTCCTTACTTTAACTATTGGCTTGCAGCAAGATTCTTAAGAAGAGTAGACTGCATAGTCGCTCTTACTCCCGAAGAAAAGGAGTATTTTCTTCGGGGAGGAATTAAAGAGAGTAAGTTAGTAGTTATTTCTAATGGAGTAGAAGAGAAGTTTTTCCATTCTCTTTCTTCTCATCAGAATGATGGTGAAATGATAGGTTTGGTGGGGAGATTAGTTAGAGAAAAGAATTTTGCCTGGGCTGTGAAGATGCAGGCTAAATATAGATTTGCTTCTAAGCTCTTTATAGTGGGAGGGGGTCCCTATCGTTCTAAACTGGAAAAGTTAGTGAAAAGATTAAACTTAGAAAAAGAGGTAATCTTCCTGGGCTATAGAAAAGAGATGGAAAAGATATATCCTCTTTTCACTTATCTTTTAATTTCTTCCCGCAAGGAAGCCTTTGCCCTGGTTATCCTGGAGGCATTGGCTGCCGGTGTGCCAGTGCTTGTTCCTCATTGGCTTTTCGGAGTGAGAGAGTTCTATGGCTCTGCACCTGGTGTGGTTATCTTTAAAGGAGGGAAGGATTTAAAACAAAAAGTAGAAAAAAGGGAAGGGAAGATAATGGGAGATAGAATCCAGTCTTTTGCCCGTAATTTTCTCTGGAGGAATATCTTCGATAGATATGAAGAATTATATAGCCATCTTTTGATGAGGAGAGAATTCTAATGGCAATGAAACCCTGGCGTCGTTTATTAGTCTATTTGAGGCCATACTGGCTACTCTTTGTGTTGGTTTTGTTTCTTACTCTGGCAGTTACTTTGACTACTCTAGCTCTTCCCTGGATAATTGGAAAGGATTTAATTGATTCGGTTATTTTAGGAGAAAAAAATCTTAAGCTGCTAAATTTAATTGTTCTGGGGATAATAGGGATAGTTGCTTTGAAGGGGCTCTTCTCCTTTGCCCAAACCTATCTAACATCCCTTATTAGTTTTAGAGCAGTTACCGAGCTTCGTAATCGTGTCTATGAGCACCTGCAGCGTCTTTCCTTGAGTTTTTATAGAAAAAGACAGACCGGAGAGATTATCTCGCGGGTTATCAATGATGTTGACCAATTGCAAAATGCCCTCACTACTACAACTGTTCATTTCCTTACCAATTGCCTTATTCTAATAGGTGTCTTTGGTTTAATTTTTTATATTCATTGGCAGCTTTCCCTCTTTGTTTTAATAGTCATTCCTATTATTGCCTTTGCTGCTAATAAATTTGGTGCGTCGATAAGGAAATTCAGTAGTTCCATTCAGTCTAGAATAGCTAATATCTCTTCTATCCTGCAGGAGACAGTAGTGGGGGTTGAGGTAGTAAAGTCTTTTGGTGCAGAAAATAGAGAGATTGAGAGGTTTAAAGAGGAAAATGCCAGAACTCTTCAATTGTCTATAAAGAGAACTCGCTTCATTGCTGCTCTTACTCCTTCTATGGAGATATTGACCCTGATAGGGCTAGCAGGGATTCTCTGGTATGGAGGAAGAGAGGTTATAAGAGGAGCCTTAAGCACGGGGGAGCTGGTTACCTTTTTGGGATACATAGCCCTGGCAGTTAATCCCCTGACCTATATTAGCCAGACTTTTGCTGTTTATCAACAGGCTATGGCTTCAGCAGAGAGGGTTTTTGAACTCATGGACACAGAGCCTGAAATAAAAGAATCTCCTCAGGCAGTGGAGATGCCACATGTAAAAGGCTTTGTGCAGTTAAAGAACGTCTATTTCGGCTATGATGGCGAATCAGTCCTGGAGAATATTAATTTAGAAGTGAAACCGGGAGAGAGATTAGCCCTGGTTGGGCCTAGTGGTGTAGGTAAAACCAGCCTGGTTAGCCTTATTACCCGTTTTTATGACCCTACTTCGGGGTTTATTACTGTAGATGGATATGATATTAGAAAGGTAAAGCTGGCTAGTTTAAGAAAACATATAAGCATTGTTTCCCAGGAGACTATACTTTTTAATGGCAGTATCCGAAATAACATTGCTTACGGAAAAATAGAGGCATCTGATAAAGAGGTCATTAAGGCAGCTAAACAGGCTAATGCCCATAACTTTATTATCGGACAGAGAGATGGATATGATACACAGGTAGGTGAGCGAGGAGTAAAGCTCTCAGGAGGAGAGAGACAACGTATTGCTATAGCCAGAGCTATTATTCGAGATCCCCGTATTCTCATTCTAGATGAAGCTACCTCTTCTCTGGATACAGAAAGTGAAATTCTGGTTCAGCAGGCACTGGAAAGACTTATGCAGGGCAGGACTACCTTTGTCATTGCTCATCGGCTTTCTACTATTCAGGGAGCAGATATAATTGTTGTGCTTAATGAGAAAAAAGTTGAGGAAATTGGCTCTCATAAAGAGCTTTTAGCTAAAGATGGATTATATGCACGATTGTATAGAAAGCAGTTTAAATTAGAGGAAGACTAAGTAGTGAATGGTGAATGGTGAATCGCAAGAAAGAACTGAACCGTTGTAGAATTCAGTTTACAATTCACGATTCACGAAATACGATTCACCAGATAGAGGGATTGTCCTGGAGCATTTTAACTATGGAAGCAAGCATAATAATTCCTACTTATAATCGAAGAGACACCCTGAAAAGAGTGCTCAATAGATTATTTAATCAGACTTATCCTAAAGATGCTTATGAGGTTGTAGTTATTGATGATGATTCTACAGATGATACAGGAGTAATGGTCAAGAAGCTCAGTGCTCCTTGCTCTCTTAGGTATCTCTGGCAGGAAAAGAAGGGTCCTGCTGCTGCCAGGAATTACGGCTTGAGTAAAGCGCAGGGTGAGGTTATTATTTTCGTTGATAGTGACATTGTAGTTGGGTCCGATTTCATTGAAGAACACCTGAGTTACCATAAGAAGCATGATAGAGTCATAGTGCGCGCTCCGGTAATTCGCACACAGAATAGGGATAATCCAATTGGTGAAAGAATGAAATTGACCGACTTCTCTAGCGCTTTCTTTGCTACAGGAAATACCTCGGTGAAGAAATCTTTTTTATCTCAGGCAGGCCCCTTTGATGAAGACTTTAAAGAATATGGCTGGGAAGATCTGGAAATGGGTGAGAGATTAAGAAAACTGGGCCTGTCAGTGAAGACTAATAAAAGAGCAGTGGGATATCATTATCAAAAGAAACTTCATCTGGCAGACCTTCCCCAGCTATGTGCTAAAGAAGAGATTCGAGGAGGTACAGCAGTCATTTTCTATAGAAAACATCCCACTTCAACTGTTAAGTATATGACTCAAATTAACTCCTTCTTTTTTTTTCTAGATTGGCTGCTAAGTGTGGGTAATTTGATGAATACATCCTGGGGGAAAAAGCTTCTTATTTATCTAGATAAAAACAACTGCCATCTGCTGCTTAGCTTTTTTATGAAGATAATTGCTCAGCATTCCTATATAGAGGGAATAAAAAAGGCTCTTAAGAAAAATAATAAGGAATAGTTTTGTGCCATTGGTCCAATCCAATAAAAAAGGAGTAGTTCTTTTTCTTTCCAACGGACATGCAGAAGACCTCATTGCTTCTACTGTTATCGAGAAGCTTTCTCAGGAATGTTTTCCCTGGGAAATAAGAGCTCTGCCGCTGGTGGGAGAGGGGAGAGCCTACGATGAAATAGGAATAAAGGTGCTTGGACCTCGTAGAATGATGCCCAGTGGTGGATTTGTAGAGTTTAATCCCCTATGGCTAGCTAGAGATATGGCTTCCGGTTGGCTAGGAGTATTGCGAGGACAGGTAGGTGCCTTAAGGAGGCAGCGAGCCGCGACCAGGTTAGTGGTTTGCGTGGGAGATATTTTTCTAGTTATCCTTTCTGTTTTTTTTCTTAAGAAGCCTATTGTCTTTCTTTCCACAGCAAAGTCGGATTATGCGCGGTTATATAAAGGCTATTACCTGGTAGAGAAGTGGTTAATGAAGTGGTTTTGCCAGTTAGTTTTGCCCCGGGATGAGCTGACCACTTCCTCCTTGCAGGATTTTGGTATAAATGCTGTCTATGTAGGCAATGTAATGATGGATTGCTTGAAGATAACCGATGAGGAGTTGGGAATAGGAGAAAATAGACATGTAGTAGGAATTCTTCCCGGGAGCAAAGAAGAAGCTTACAAAAACTTACCTATTATTTTAGATGCGGTAAAAAAAATTAGCAGGAAATCTTTTCTTTCCGGAAAAGCAGATTTCCTTTTAGCTCTGGCTGCTTCTTTGAGCCTGAAAAGATTGGGAGAAGTAGTCTCTTTAAGCAGAGACTGGATATTGAAGAGTAGTGCTTCAGAGGAAAGAAAACGGGGAATAGTAGCTTATTTAGCCTCCTCTCCTGGGATTCGTATTAAGATAGTCCGGGGGAGATTTGCTGATGTCCTTAATTCTTCAGAAGTGATTATTGGTCTTTCTGGCATGGGGAATGAACAGGCGGTGGGCTTAGGCAAACCGGTGGTCAGTTTTCCTACCAAAGGACCTCAGATGACTAAGAAATTCTTGCGTATTCAGCAGCTTATTTTGGGAGAAGCTATATCAATAGTGGAACCCAAAGCAGAGGCCGTCGCTGAGGAAGTTAGCGCAATTCTTTCCCATCCTGAAAAAAAAGAAGAAGCATTAAGAGTAAGCAAAAAGAGGATGGGAGGCCCTGGAGCAGCGGCACAGGTAGCAGATTTGATGAAGAAAGAATTAGGAGAATAAGAGTGGTAAGTCCTTATGA
>JAUWRE010000084.1 GCA_030610725.1 Candidatus Aerophobota bacterium
GCAGTGCTTCTATTAATCCAAAACTGACATTCTCATCGACTACAAATTTCATACAGGGATTGCTTTCTCTGTAGATAAATATGCCGCATATTCAAGGCAAGCCAAAATGTCTTGGTGGGTAATATGGGGGAAATTTCTCAAGATGGTTTTTTCATCTTCTCCTGCGGCTAGATGGCTTAAGATAATATGAACTGGTATCCGGGTTCCTCTAATGCATGGCTCCCCACCACAAATTTCAGGATTTACAATAATTCGAGAATTCATAGCAATCCTCCAATCGCTGTTTTTTAGAATCCAATTTAAGTTAGCACATAGCTTAACTTTGGTCAACTGGCACTACTATACATACATATCGTAACTGGCAAGAAATTCGTCAAGGTAGATACATTGAGATTGCTTTGCTTTGTTCGCAAAGACAAGCGAAGGACCTTACTGGCAATGAAAAAGATGGTCACAATTTGGTCACAAGGTCTGAAACATTTCACTATGAGCATCAATGACAACATCAGCATCAAGAAGCAGTGAGTTCAATTTCATAATCCGCGTTCTCGTCCAGTCCATACTCCGTGAGGAACTGAGGTATCTCTTGCCGATCTATTTCCATATAATCGGCAAATTGTCCTCGCGAAACTTTGCCCGTCTGCATACATTTAAAAGCCATATTGACATATCGGCTTGGGAATTTAGGCGTATCTTTCCATCCACCAGATTTCTCCTGCCAGTACAGCTTCTTTAAGGCGGGGTCGTTTAGCACCTTTTCGACTTCTTCTCTCTTCATCATACCCAAACTTGCCAATCTCCATAGAAAGGCATCTACAGAGACCTCGAACTCCCGGGCTGATTCTACACAATCAAAATAGGACACTTTTCCATTCTTGATTCGCTCTTTAAATCCTTCCAATACTTCCTCTTGGGGTAAAAGTAATGTTGCAGCAAATGCATCAGCCCACACTTCTACTTTGCTCTTTCCCCTTTTTGGTGAATCGAATATTTCCTTGGGATCAAAAATACCCCAGGTGACAATATGAAAAAACTCATGCGCAAGATCAAAGTTCCTGCGCCAGGGAGCATCGTCTGCATTAATTAGGATAGCAGGACCGAAGTCACCAATGGTTGATCCACCAGATTCTTCTTTTCCCATGCTTAAGAGTAGAACTTTTACTCCAAAACTTTCATCAAGTATTCTATGAATACAGCATGCAGGACGGCTCCCAAAGCCTAACATATCATGATAATTATGAGCCAGACGATCAACAAAATTGAAGGTAACAAAATCTTCTCTCTTACATTGAATCGGCTTAAACTTCTTTGCAGTGTTTGTTCCCAAAAGCTCTTCTATCTGCCTATAGTTCTCACAATATTTGAAAAATCTTCTTTCGTATATATTGATTTTGAGAGAGGATGATCTCTTTCGCCATAAAACAGAAGGTGCTTCGACACTCCTCCCATCTTCCAGGAAATAGTCAATATCTCTGTAATAGACCCGGGCCAGTTTAACAAGTTCCCATACTTTTATTTCTCTTTTTCCTGCCTCAATGTTTATCAGAGTCTGGTAATTTGCGAACCCCACTTCTGTTGCAACTTCCTTTAATGTTAACCCCAATTTACATTAAAAGGGTCAGGTCTTGATTTTTGAAAACACTGGAACTATTACAAGAAGCAAAATTTTCCTCCAGAAAAAAGGTCTTTCTGGCGAATCAATAGAGAAGGGAATACTAAAAAAAGACAGAGATATTTCCTAAGTGCTCATTGTTCGAGTATAGGTAATGTGTGCAAAAGGTAAAAGAGCAGAGAATAAAAGAAGGTCAAGATTACGATACAATAATTCAAAAATCAAGACCTGACCCTATATATACTATTTGAGGAATACGAGAGAGATATCCTGGAAGTCTACAAGATGAATCCTCAAAGCTAGAATAAATTCCATAGGAAAGGCCAGAGAAAATTCCTTATGTCAAATTAAGAAGACTTATGCGGTTAGAACCAAGGAAAATCCATAAGGCGACCGAAAGAAGGCATCGTCGACCTGGCTAGGGCAGTAATTGGAGGCAAGCTGATAATACCCACCAAAAGCACATTTCAGACGTTGGTGCACCTGGGGGGACGATACAATGTTAGAACTTTTTTTCTGAATACAAAAGAGGATGTTGAAATCCCCGAATACAGCATACCGCCTTTATTACAGCCAACAGTCACTTAGCCACAACAGACCATTATTCCGTTGACTCTAACTTAACAAGTGGTAGTATTAATGGGGGCAGGTCAACCTCGGTACTTGGCAATGTGGCTCTCAGGAGCTAAGTCCTCTTATTTACCTTGTACATACAAATAATGTAAGACAATTCCTGTTGAGATCGATAGATTCAGAGAATCGACTCTCATTGAATGTAGTATTTGAACCGAATTGCCCAACTTCTTGCATTCATTAGATAATCCCGAAGATTCATTTCCAAAAACTAGGCTGCATGGATATTCGAAATTGACTTTTTCCAACGTACTTTGCCCGTCAGCCATGAAAGCATATAGGTTATGATTATTGAACACTTCTTTATACTCAGTCATAGAGTTAAAGAGCTGAAAGCTAATAGCAAATAGAGCACCCATTGAAGCACGTATAGTTTTGGGAGCAAATATGTCAACGGCGGGTCTGATAATAGCAAGGTCGGTGAAGTCAAAAGCAAGCATACACCTCGTAATGGTACCAAGATTGCCCGGATTTCTTGGGTTAACCAAGACCACATGGTTACCACCCCCTAAGGCGGGATAATA
This sequence comes from Candidatus Aerophobota bacterium, assembly GCA_030610725.1. Lineage (GTDB taxonomy): Bacteria > Aerophobota > Aerophobia > Aerophobales > AE-B3A > AE-B3A. Next base: position 2,770 of record JAUWRE010000084.1, read on the forward strand.
CTTTTTGAAAAAACCAACCATGCAGCAATTTTCTTTCGTACTGAGTTTCGAAATAAGCTGGTCGTTGCACTCAGCAGTGACATGATGCTTCTTAATATAGCCATTAACCAACTTGAGAGTATCTTTATTGAGTTTTGAATGTGTAACAATCTTTGCTATGGCTTCGGGTTTTGCCTTGAGAAGCTCAATGGTTGGAATTATGCCGAGAGTGTAAGAATATTCTGACTTCTTGTTATATCTTCGATACTTTTTCAATTGTCCCTCCACTCTGTGTTACCCAGTGTTATTTAAATCCAACTTAGGCCAAATCTAAGCGCTTGTCAATTTGTGTCGCAAATGGCTTGTGTACAGCTTCCTCCGCGCATTTAGATTCCTCTTACCTCACCGTTTGCTAACACAGTAACGGGATTGATTCCAGGGGGCAGGTCATTGGGAACCCGGTTTTCAGGAATGTTCCATCTCGAAAACCAGTCCTCTTTGGTTAGTTCAGGAAACATTCACAGCTTCTTTCCTCTTAATGAACGAGTTCGTATTTGTCTTCTATGCCACTTTTACGTGACAAATCATCTATAGAGAATTTAATCAATTAAAGTTCTCTTTAGTCAATGTTCGCCCTCGAAATCTTTCAATTCTTCCGGGGACACTCTAATCTATTCGAGAACGTTCCGCTCCGATCATGACGGCTAAATCATCTAAAACTCCATTTGTATCGTCGCCCATTATTAACATGGGTGATCAATAGGATATTTATGATATATTGAGGGACGAATCCTTAGATTCGCCTTTTCCTCAAAAGTCCTTATCACAGCTAACTCCCAAACATCGACCGGGGACCTAAGATATTAGTCCCCAGTCGACATCTCAGATTGTGTTACTTACCCCGGCTTTCCTTTTTCTTTTTCTTTTTCTTTTTCTTTTCTTCTTTCTCTCTAGTTTCATTTGCCATAATTGACTCACCTCCTGTCAGGAGATTCTTATTGTGAGATTTCTTGTACTCTACTCAAGGATCTGAAATCTATTTGTTAAGGGATTTCTCCTCCGCCTTTATTTTTGTGCACTTCTCATATATTTTTCTTGTTTATAGGTTCAATACATTCCACCGCCTGGCGACGTTGCTGGTATATTGGTCTCTCTTCAGGGATATCAGCAACACCACGGCTTCTTTCTTCTTCCGCTAAATCAAGGCCGATACGTGCTCTCCCATTCTTGCCAACAAGAACCGAGCTCATTGATCTTACATCTCCCTCTGCCATTGATGGATTTCATCTGTAATACTGAAGCCCGCTTTCTGATATAAGTGAACGGCAGGAGTATTATTCTTACCCGTTCCAACATATACCATCTTCGCTCCATACCTTCTAAGGTTCTCCATCGCCTGGACCATAACTGCAAGGGCCAGGCCTTTTCCCCTGTGATCGTCTCTGGTCCCTACTGGTTCAAATACAGCACAATTACCGACATCATCATACCAGCACAGAGAGATACATCCTGATATAACCCCCTCATTACAGTAACATGCCTTCACGTCCAGATCACTCTTGTAGCCGGGTGCACTACGGATGCACTCATTCACTTCTGGCGGATAAATGCTCAGACCATTCCCACTGGTGAACTCAGGTTGATCAGCGATTGAAATAATTGAATACTGATTTGGCAATCGATACGAGGACAGAGGATCGGCAAGAGGCCTTTCCAGAAAAACCTCAACATAACCGGAGCGTCTAAATCCCAATCTCTCCAAAAACTTCGCTTTCTCAACCTCACAGTCAACACAATTAGATTTTATTGATTCTACCTGTTTCTCCTCAGCTTCTGCCAGTGCCCTGGAAACCATCTCTTTCCCTATGGGACTCTCATAGAGTTCTGGACGGGTGAAAAAGTCAACCTGGTCGGAACCTGTCCAAAACGTAAAACCACAGATGTGTCCTTCCCCATCCTCCTGACCTGCCCCCATTAATAGAACCACTTTTTGAGCCAGTCCCATAGACCCAGTGGCCCCGCAACCAGTTCAATATTAGGCCAAATTTCAGGATTTGTCAATTTTTTGGGGAGTTCTAGTACAGACTCAAGAGGGCGGGCTTGCTTATTACTGGATCCTGGGTGGTTTCTGTATAGGTTCATGGCCAGCATTTTGCTCAGTCCTGTCAGGGTAACAATCCGAATAAACGTAAAATGATTTCCAGAAAAGCGTTTCAGACGTTGGTGCACCTGGCAGGACGTTGTTAGAACTTTTTTTCTGAATGCTAAAGAGGATGTTGAAATCCCCGTATACAGTATGCCAACTTCATTACAGTCAACAGTCACTCAGCCACAACAGACCACTATTGCTGTAACTCTAACCTAGTAAGCGGTACTATTAGTGAGGACAGGTCAGCTGTGTTGTATGTTGAAAGCGCGCGCTCTTTTCTTTTCAACCGAAACACGGACGTTGAGCTTGATTTATCTAACGGCCAGCATGAGCGGCGGGCGTTAGACCGTCCGCTCCATGCGCTGGTTAGCGACTACCCATCACCGGGACTAACTCTCACGGGGTAATACGTTTCTGATGATGAATCAAAGGCCCTTCTCTTAGCATTTAGAAGATCATCAAAATGTACCAAGCCCGTCATGACCAAATCAACTTCATCTCCATCAACCAGTATTATAGCTTTCTGCGAACGTAATTCCCTAGACTTGTTGATCGCAAGATCTGCGAATCCCGACATTGAAATGAACAATCCTGATACTCCCGCAGCATCAATCTTGTCGGCAAACTTCAGCATGTCGTCGTATGAGACCTTGTCCTTCTGCCATTTACATTCGCAGCGATAACTTTTCCCTCTATGCTCGATATGTG
>JAUWRE010000023.1 GCA_030610725.1 Candidatus Aerophobota bacterium
GGAGATCTCAAAAGTATTAGGTCTCGATAGAGTCTGGCCCATAGCACTTGTGGGTGTTGGTAAACTAGGGGGAGCTTTACTAAACAACTTTGGTTCTGAAAGAGGTAGTTTCCATATCCAGGTCGGATTTGATGTAAATCCAAATAAGATTGGTAAGAGAGTAGCCGGTGTAAAGGTATATCATCCTTACCAGATGCCCAAAATAATAAAGGAACAAAAAATTCAAATAGGAATGATTGCTGCTCCGGTTGAGGCAGCACAAGAATCAGCAGACCTTCTTGTTATAAGCGGGATAAAAGGTATTCTTAATTTTTCTTCCACCAGAGTGGTTGTTCCCTCTTATGTCAAACTAAAAAATGCTGATTTCACCTCTCAACTTGAAGTTATCACCTACTATATCGTTAATAATCAGCGTTCCAAGTTAGCTCATAGCAAAACCAAAACAAAAGAATTAGCTCATAGTAAATTCAAAACATAGCCCATGGCTCAACTTAATTAGGACGCAAATTTTCGCAGATATATGTCCAAAAAGGAAATTCCTATATTATCTAATTAGTTGTGAAAATTCTGATGAAGTCAAAACCGTGCTCTTACCTTCTTCTTGCCGGAATCGATAATGATTAGCCTTTTCTGTGTGCGTCCAATTTGCCGGCAATGTTCAAAGCAAAGCTGTAAATAGGATTGGTGTATTCAAAGGATTTAAGGCATCGCCTGGTAATGGAAGAAAGAGAGTAAACCTGATCTGTCACCCAGCTATAGCCTTCCTGCAGCTCGTCTGCCGTCATCAGCTTGGGACGAAACATTACATGAGTTCCATCTGCGTGAGACCAATCGGTTTCAATAATTCTTCCCTCGAGGAGGAGTCTTTGGTAAAGTCTGGTCTTGGGAACAGGAGTAAGAATAAAAAATATGGGTCGGTCGATTGAACTTTTTTCAATAAACTCTACTGTTCGAGGAAAAATAGAGACATCATCTTCATCAAATCCAAACATAAAGTATGCCAGTATGGCAATCCCGTGACCGTGTATCTTCTTGACAATTTCTTCATATCTCTTTACTTTATTGAAGCTTTTATTTACTCCGTCCAAGCTTTTCTGGGATACGGACTCAAATCCCAAGGCCATCCTTATGCATCCGCCCTGAGCAGCCAGCTTTAAGAGCTCAGTATCATTGACTCTGGCCAAAGAGAAATTGCCAAACCACTTCTTTCGTAGAGGAATTAACTTCTTGAATAAGTCTTTGGCACGGTCTAGATTTCCTACCAGGTTATCGTCAGTAAAAGAGAAGTGACGTTTTTTCAAAGTTTTTATTTCTCTTATTACATCTTCAACCGGTCTTAAACGATAGCCCCTACCGAAAAGAGTAGGCATATAACAGAAATCGCAGCTAAAGGGGCAGCCTCGACTGGTCTCGACCATCTCGGCCGTGGTGAATCCTCTGTGTTTCACTAGATTCCTTCGAGGAAGAGGAAAGTTTTCCATCTTTACCGGAGTTTTTGATTGATAGAGTTTCCTTGCTGACCCTTTTTGAAAATCACCAAGTAAATCCCTCCAAACTAGCTCTGCTTCCCCGATGACTACGCTGTTTGCATGACAAATAGCTTCCTCGGGAAGCATGGAAGCATGGGGACCTCCCATTACCACGAATTTACCTCTTTTTCTGAACTCATCAGCAGTTTTGTAGGCTCTGTGTGCATCAGCGGTGAAGTAGGTGAGACCGATAAGGTCGGCGTCACTTTCGTAATCTATCGACTCTGTCCTCTCATCGGTTATTCTAACCTCAATGTTAGGAGGGGTCAGAGCAGCTAGAATTGGGAGAGTCAAGGTTCGCAGGAATACTTGCCATGGTCGGGTCCTCTTATGAGTAACTCTCACCAGCTCGATTTTCATCTCCAGCTCCTCCTTTACTGAATTCTTTTGTCTCCCAGATTTCTCTTGTTTAAAATCAATCAGCCTGGATATGCATGGATATCAACTACTACTTCCGGCCTTGGCCCAATGTAACACAATCACAAAACATCCCTAGAATTTCCAGACCGTTTTCTTTTCTCTTATCTCCTCCAGAGGTCTCTATCCAGATACCTGTATTGCAGAGCCTCAGAGACATCAGATGAGTTTATTGTTTCCTTTTCTCCCAGGTCGGCAATGGTGCGGGCGATCTTAAGAACCTTGTGGTAGGCTCTGGCAGAAAGACGAAGCTCAGAGATGGCAGAACGAAGAAGCTCCTCTGCTTCCTTATCGCTGCGGCAAAATTTGCGAATATGTTTGGGGTTCATCTGGGCATTACAGTATAGGTTCATCTTTTTGAAGCGCTCAAGCTGGATATTGCGAGCCTTATTTGCCCTCTCCTTGATTCTAGCTGAGGGCTCACCCTCTTCCTTTCCCAAAAGCTCCTCCTTTCTTACTGCTGCTACCTGAATATGGATGTCAATTCTGTCCAATAGGGGTCCGGAAACCTTATTTAGATGCTTCTGTATCTCCAAAGGAGTACAGCTACATTCCCGCCTCGGGTCACCAAAGTAGCCACAAGGGCAAGGATTCATAGCTGCTATAAGCATAAATCTGGAAGGATAGGTTATAGAGGTAAGAGCACGAGAAATAGTCACTACTCCATCTTCCAGAGGCTGGCGTAAAGACTCTAATACATGGCGGGAGAACTCAGAAAGCTCATCTAGAAAGAGAACTCCATTGTGAGAAAGAGACACCTCACCCGGACGAGGTATTCTTCCCCCTCCAATAAGTCCTGCTTCAGAAATAGTATTATGAGGGGAGCGGAAGGGACGAATGCCCACAAGAGCCTGACTACCCGAGAGAAATCCGGCCACACTGTGAAGTTTAGTAGTTTCGATAGCCTCATCCAGGCTAAGGTCGGGCAAAATAGTGGGAACTCGGCGAGCCAACATAGTCTTCCCTGCCCCAGGAGGACCGAGCATCAGAATATTGTGCGAGCCAGCCGCCGCAATCTCTAGGGCTCTTTTTACATACTCCTGACCTTTAACCTCAGAGAAGTCCATCTCATAGGAAGAACTCTCTTTAAGCGCCTCTTTAAGATTATATTTAAAAGGAGGAATAGAGAGTTCTTGGTTAAAAAAAGCAATTACTTGGGTAAGGTTCTTAATAGGAAAAACATCAACATCAGATACTACAGCTGCCTCACGGGCATTCTCCTCAGGAAGAATAAGAGCCTTCACACCTCTTTTTTTGAGCTCTAGCGCTATGGGCAAGGCACCATTAATTCTGCGCACCGAACCATCTAAAGCTAACTCTCCCAGAATGCTATAGCGACTCAACTCATCTTTTACAATAATATTACTGGCCTTTAGAATGCCGATGGCTATGGATAAGTCAAAGGAAGAACCTTCTTTTTTGATGTCAGCGGGGGCCAGATTTACGGTAATCTTTTTGGTGGGGAAGGTAAAGGATGAATTCTTGATGGCAGAGCTTACTCTTTCTCTTGCTTCTTTTACTGCTGCATCAGGAAGGCCAACAATACTGAATTTGGGAAGTCCTCTAGCCAGGTCAACCTCTACCTCTATTGGATATGCCTCGATTCCAAAAAGAGCACTGGAATAGACTTTAGCTACTATTTTTTTCTCCTTTGAATGGATACCTGGCTGATTCCTAAACTGCAAGCTAAACCCGGAGTATTTGTTCACTTACCCCCCCTCTCCCTTCCCTCTCCCCGTGGGGAGAGGATTGAGGTGAGGGGAAAAAGGAAATTCCTATGCGGCCAGTTATCTTTTGCCCGCTTTTCCCTCAGAGAAAATCATAGCAAAAAATTAAGAAGCAGTCAATTTTTATTGCTAAGATTGAGAAAAATGATATAATTTGACTATGAAAACAAGAACCAAAAATCTGAATCTTCCTCTATTTTTCAAGCCTCTGTTTTGGTCGTATGATTTTTCTTCCCTGGACCCTCAAAGACACAAAAAAACGATTATTCTTAATTCCATTAATTATGGAGAATGGAAACATTGGATTTGGATAGTTAAGTTCTATGGGGAAAAAGAGGTAAAAAAAATGATTGAAGAAACACCAAAGACAGAGTTTAGAGCTCCTGCCCTTAAACTTATCTCCCTTTTGCTGGGCATCGAAAAGCTAAAATATGCATCAAGAAGTGATTACCTCAAAAGCCAAACAAATATTTGATAGACTCAGTCACTTTCCTGATTTTTATTTAGCAGGAGGAACAGGACTGGCTCTCCAATTGGGTCACAGAATTTCAGTTGATTTTGATCTTTTTTGGCCAAAGAATATCCCTGATGACCTGCTCTCAAAAGTGAGAAGAGTCTTCAAGGATTTCGCAATTAAAGTAGTAGTTAATCACCCAGAACAATTAACTACAACAATAGAAGGAATAAATACCTCTTTTGTTAAATATCCTTTCCCAGTAATTTCAAAGTTCATTGAGCATCAAGGAATCAAAATTGTACCTCCCTTAGAGATTGCAGCAATGAAGGCTTACGCTTTAGGAAGAAGAGCCACCTTAAAGGATTATATTGATTTATATTTTGTTCTAAAAGAAAAAGCTGACTCCTTAGAAGAAATTATTGTTTTTTCTGAGAAAAAATATGGTAGCGAATTTGACCCCAGGTTATTCTTAGAACAGTTAGTTTATTTGAGGGACGTTGAAGAGATTGAAATTGAATTTTTAAAAGAAAGAGTCATTATGCCAGATATAGAAAAATTTTTTGAAGGAGAAGTCAGGAAGATAAAATTCTAAAAACGTTTAGTCAGTAAGTCAAGGTATACAGCTGCATTCCCGTCTGGGATCAGCAAAGTAGCCGCAGGGACAACCATGCGGGACACTTATTAGAAAAATCGAGATATACCTATACAATCTCTGAATTCGTTAACCTACACTTGTTAGCAGACCCAACCTATGCCAGAAATCCCAAGACCTTAGGGCAAGAATTAAGAAAGAAGCGAATGGATCTGGAACTGCAAACAAAAGACCTAGCCAGATTGGTTAATGTGACACCGGACACAATCATAAATTGGGAACGAAGAAGCGTCAAACCGACTGGCAAAAACCTGACAATGGTAAAGAGATTCTTGGATTCCAGCAGCCCTTGGTAGGGAGTTTTAGGAATATCGTACTTCCTTTTGAGCTTACTATTAGATGATTCAATTCGCCTCCTTGACCTGGACCATTTTTCCGCTAACATAGAATGGGTTTGCACAAACTTTGTCCTCCCAGCAACTAGGCCGTAATTGTTTCGGCTCCACTAGACATAGCTGTTACGGGTGGATGTTTACAGGGAGACTCACAATGAGTGCTTCTTTCATTCCAGGATTTGAAGTTGCTGATAGAATCCGAAACTTAATTGATAAAGATACACAGACAGGAGAAGAAGAGGTTGAGATTGTAAGATAAGATATGCTCTTTGCGGTTCTAATCAAGAAAAATTCCTGACTACAATTGGAGGACATTTATGAGAAAAAGGATCAAGATCTGGGGATGTATCTTTTTAGCCGTAACATTTTTCTTGGCCTCGGACTTGTTGGTTAAGGCGAAGACTCATCTTGAGTTAGCCAATGAGTATGCAGCTCAAAGTGAGGAGTTTTTTGAAAAAGCTGTGTCTGAGTATAATCTAGCCCTGAAAGAACCGGAAGCTGACAAGTTTCAGATTAACTTCCTTGTGGGCAGACTCTACTACCGACACGGCAAGTTCAAAGAGGCTATTCAAACGTTATTACCTCTCTATGAGAGGGAAAGGGAAGATTTTGCCCTGGCCAAATTTCTGGCTTTTTCCTACCACAAGAATGGTGATCATACTGATGCCCTGGTTATCTTTGAGAAAAACAAGGATTCAGAGAATGAGGAATTCTTGTACGTTTACGGCCGGACCTGTGAGAGACAAAATCTCTTTGACCAGGCAATTGAGGTTTATGAGAGAATTAGAGGGATAGAATATGAAGGACTCGCCCAGGAAAGAGTCGCTTATATCACCGCTCAAACCAGGGTATTAACGGTTGAGGATATCGCCGACCCTTATATTAGAGATTTGATAAAAAGTGCTCCCGGACAGGCTGAATATCCCAATGCAGGAGCAATTATCCTTCTGGACGAGAGAACAGTGAGAATTCTAAGTGACTACACCGCAATACAGGAACTTCACTTCCTGGTGAAGATCCTAAACGATCGAGGCAAGGAAAAATATGGTGAGGTAAAATTATGGTATGATTCCACTTACGAGAAGATTAAAATCGAATACGCCCGCACCATTAAACCAGACGGCACGATCACTCCCGTGGGAGCAAAGCATATTAGAGACATCTCTGAATATCCGGAGTATCCTCTGTACAGCAATGCCCGCCTGAGGATTATCTCCATGCCTGAATTGACTGAAGGAGCTGTGATTGAATATAAGACAAAGAAATACATCAATAAATTAATTAAGGGAAAAGAATTCTGTGAGAATTATCCCCTTCAGAAATTGGAGCCCTATCTTAACCAGAGAATCAGCTTGATCATCCCCCAGGGATATAGTTTTAACATAAAATCGTATAATCCAGGATATCTCGAGTATGAACTAGACTTTTCTCCTCGGGTAGAAAAACTGGATGCCGGAACTAAATATAGCTGGGAATTCAGGAATGTACCGGAAACCATAACAGAGCCCTCCATGCCTCCTTATGCAGAGATTACTCCTTATCTATCTATTTCCTCTCTTGATGACTGGCAAGAGCTTTATGACTGGTGGAGGAATCTTACTATCGATAAGATAAAAACTGATAAGGCAATTGAAGAAAAGACTCAAGCGTTGATTGAAGATAAGAATACCCAAGAAGAGAAGGCCAGGGCAATCTATCATTGGGTTGCTTCAAAAATTAGGTATGTAGGTGTGGAATATGGAGAAGCCGGATTTGAACCTCACTATGCTACCGAAATATTTAAAAACAAATACGGAGACTGTAAAGATCAGGTAATGCTCTTAATTTCGATGCTTGGATATGCAGGAATCTCTGCCTATCCGGTTCTTATTGGAACAAAAGGCAGCTACCTCTTGGATGAAGAATTTCCTACTCTCGCCTTTAATCACGCCATTTGTCTGGCTGAAGTAGGAGAAGAATTAGTTTTCCTTGACCCTACTGCTGAGACTACCTCTTTTGGCGATCTTCCAGGAGGGGATCAAAACAGAAAAGTATTTGTTTTTTATGAAAAGGAGGGAAAGATTGAAAAGACTCCTTTATTTAAACCTGAACATAATAGAGCCTCTATAAGCATGACAATCGATATCCATGAGGATGAAACAATTTCAGGGACAAGAAAAATTAATACTTTGGGAGAATACGATCAGGGGCAAAGATATTGGCTAAAGTATACCAAGCCTGTTCTGATTGAAGAATACCTTAAATCGACGGTAAACAACTTCTCTCCAGGAGGAAAGCTTTTAAGCCACACAATAAGTGATGCAGAAGACCTTAACAAGCCGATAGAAATAAGGATGGAATTTGAGGGACCAAAGTTCTTAACCGAGGCTGGAGAGAATAGGCTCGTTCCTCAATTGGGTGGATTCTCTGCCAGTTTAGTTTCTCGGGACAAAAGAAGCTATCCCATCGATTTTCGTACCCTGGATGAATTCGATATCATGGTTACAATTGGACTTCCGGAAAATCTTACCATAAAATATCTCCCCCCACCAGTTATTAAAGATACCCCGTGGTTTACCTATCTTAACAAATATAGTTTTTCTCAGGGGGTCATTTCTTTTGAACTGAGTTTAGTTCATAAGAGAGTTCTGGTAACGCCAGAAGATTATGAGGAATACAAAAGAATTTGTGAGGACCTTGCCCGTCAGACAGATAAGCAGGCTGTCTTAGAAAGGGTTTCTCAAACTGAATAGAGCTATCCTTGCAGGAGGTAGACATTGTCCTTCCCGTAAAGAACCCCCTGCTGCCAGTTGAAGTCAAGTATCAAGAAAAGAGAGATAAGACGTGAAAGAAAGAGGTGAATATGCTAATGCGGGAGTTGATTACACTAAAATTGAACCATTCAAACAAGTAATGATGGAGGTGGGGAAACAGACGCTATCATTCCCTAATCGGCATATGGTCTTTATTGTGAGTGATGTTTTACATGCTCATGGTGCTGTGTTTGAGTACCGGGGTGGTTTAGCCCATTTATGGTGTAACACTCAAGAGGGTCTGGGTAACAAGAATTGGATTGCCGAATGGATGTATCAGTTTGCTGGTACGGGGAAAACTTATTACGAAAGTATTGGCATCGACACTGTACTGATGTCCGTAAATGATGTAATTGCCCAGGGAGCAATGCCAGTAGTTTATACTGATGAGGTAGCAGTCGGCGATAGTGAATGGTTCCAGGACGAAAAAAGAGCCAGGGATTTGGCCAAAGGATTTTATACAGTATGTAAGATGGTCGGTATGGCTTTACCAGCAGGTGAATCACCATCACTTCGTTATCTCATTAAAGCCGAACCACCCATTAAAAATGCTCCTTCTTTGAGTGGTTGTGTCACTGGCATTATCGCTCCCAGTAGCCGTCTTATTACCGGGCAAGAACTACAAGCAGGAGACCGCATCATCGGTGTAACATCATCGGGATTACACGCAAACGGAATTTCTCTTGTGATTAAACGTGCTTTAGCGCTGTCAGAAAAATTCCTCACCAAATTAGCAAATGGTAATACGCTGGGAGATGAAGCTCTTATTCCTACTCGTTCATATGTAGCTTTGGTAAAGGCCTTACTGGAAGCAGAAGTACATATCCATACTTTTTTGCCGGGTACCGGGAGCGGAGTGAGTAAAGTCGCTTTTGACAAGAGGCCACTGACTTACCGTATTCATACCTGGGTGAAGGTGCCACCGCTTTTCCGGTTCATGAGAGAACTCGGTGTAAGTCTGAAAGATTGTCTCACAACCTTCAACTGGGGCATAGGATATTATATCTTTGTGCCGGATTGCGAGGTGGGACGAACCATCCAGATAGGGCAACAAGCAGGGTATGAACTGGTTGAAATTGGTCAAGTAGAAGAGGGTAAGAGGCAGGTTATTTTCGAACCTGAAAACATAACCCTATCTCCTCCTGGAGAGTAGTTTAGTCTTTGTAAGTACTCAGTGAACCACGTCATTGCGAGCAAGGTCCCTCGCCTGTCTGTGTGCGGATACGCATAGGCAGGCTTGTCATTGCGAACGGAGTGAAGCAATCTCGATTACATCGCTCGGGATAAACTCCGCAATCTCAATCTCCATCAGAGATTGCCACGTCATCCTGAAGGCCTTCAGAATTCCTCGCAATGACGAGAAGGAAC
>JAUWRE010000132.1 GCA_030610725.1 Candidatus Aerophobota bacterium
CGCCGGCACAGCTTCTAGATTGTAGATATGGGAAGTCTCCTCTTGAAAATCAGAAAGCTTTGCCCTCATAAACTCTAAGGTCTCTACAGCTAAACTCCTACCTTCTGGAGAAGCTATATCTTCTCCCAATAGATTCAGACAGGCCTCGTTCATACCAATTGGGCCAATAGTGGAAAAGTGGTTCTTCAGAGTTCCCAGGTATCTCTTAGTATAAGGCAAAAGACCCCCCTGCATATTCTTTTCCACTATCTCTCTTTTCACTAAAATCCTTTTCCAAAGCTATCTTTTCCTTATATTCCAATCTCTGCTTGAATTCTTCCTGTTTGCCTTCATTCCAATTTCTCACTGGTCTGAAGTAACCTACCACCCGGCTATAGACTTCGGTATTCTTTCCGCAATCAGGGCAACTAGGATGCTCTCCTCTTAGATAACCATGGTCAGAACAGATAGAATAGGTCGGCGTTATAGTAATATAAGGGATTCTACTATTATAGGCTATTTTTTTGAGTAATCTCTTTGCCGCCTCTCCGGAAGACATCCTTTCTCCTAAGAATATATGAAATACAGTTCCTCCGGTATACAAAGTTTGCAGCTCCTCCTGATGTTCCAGAGCTTCGATGACATCTTCTGTTTTGCCTACTGGTAAGAGAGTAGAGTTTGTATAATAGGGAACCTTCTCACCAGCAGTTATGATATTCGGATACTTCCTCTTATCTATTCTTGCCAAACGATAGCTTGTGCCCTCCGCCGGCACAGCTTCTAGATTGTAGATATGGGAAGTCTCCTCTTGAAAATCAGAAAGCTTCGCCCTCATAAACTCTAAGGTCTCTATAGCTAGACTCCTACCTTCTGGAGAAGCTATATCTTCTCCCAATAAATTCAAACAGGCCTCGTTCATACCAATGGGGCCAATAGTGGAGAAGTGGTTCTTCAGGGTTCCCAGGTATCTCTTAGTATAAGGCAAAAGACCTCCCTGCATATTCTTTTCCACTATCTCTCTTTTCGTTTCCAGAGAACTCTTAGCCATACCCATCAAGTATTCTAATCTATCCAGGAATTCACTCTTATTCTTGGATAGATAAGCTATTCTTGGCATATTGATGCTGACAACGCCTACACTTCCGGTGGAGTCACCCGAGCCAAAAAGCCCGCCAGTGACATTCCTATCTAATTGTCTCAAGTTGAGTCTCAATCGGCAACACATACTCCTTACATCACTGGGATTAAGGTCACTGTTGATAAAATTACTAAAATAACCGAGGCCATACTTTGCCGTCATATCGAAGAGGAGCTTCGCATTCCCGTTTTTCCAATCAAAATCTCGGGTTAAATTATAGGTAGGGATAGGAAAAGTAAAAGGTCTTCCCTTCATATCTCCTTCTATTAGAACCTCGATAAAGGCTTTATTAATTGAATCCATCTCCTTTTGATACTCACTATAGGTTTCCTCTAATAACTTCCCTCCCCAGATAACCGGCTTATGGGCAAGGTCTCTGGGAACAGTCCAATCAAAAGTTAAATTAGTAAAGGGACTTTGGCCACCCCACCTGGAGGCTATATTCACATTAAAAACGAATTTCTGAATAGCCTGCTTGACATCTTTGTAACTTAACTTATCTTTTCTTATGTAAGGTGCTAGATACGTATCTATAGAATTAAATGCCTGTGCTCCGGCCCATTCGTTTTGCAAAGTCCCAATAAAGTTTACCATCTGAAGAAGTGCGGTATCCAGATGTTTGGCTGGTTTAGATTCTATTACTCCAGGAACACCATTAAATCCTTCATAAAGCAATTTGCTTAAGGACCATCCAGCACAATAGCCGGTGATACCAAAATATAAATCGTGCAGATGGATATCACCGTTACGGTGAGCATCCGCTATCTCCATAGAATAAATCCTGTCTAAAGTATAATCAGCGACTACTGAACCGGCTACATGGAGCATAAGCCCAGACATAGAGTATCCTATGTTACTATTCTCTCTTACTCGCCAATCTATCTGAGAAAGATAACCACTCACAATTTTTTCTACTTCCACAAAGGTAGTCTTAATTTTTCTAAGGCTCTCGTGCTGTCTCCGATAAAGGATATAAGCCTTGGCTGTTCTGGCGTGTCCTTCTTCAATTAAAACCTTTTCTACCAGATCCTGGACATCTTCTACGCCGGGAATTTCTTCGGGGAATCTTTCCTCCAGTAGAGAGACCACCCGATTGGATAATCTTTCGGCCAATCCCCTGTCTTTTCCCCCTACCGCCTGGGCAGCACCCCAAATAGCCTTGGTAATCTTTTCCTGAGCAAAATCGACTATTCTTCCATCTCTCTTACGAATTTGGACAATTCTTACAGATGCCATATTTAATTCTCCCTATTAAAATTCTTGCTCTCTTTTTCCTATTACTGATTCAAAAATAAGTCTGCCATCATCTGAACCAAGAATTGACTCAGACGCTCTTTCCGGATGAGGCATCATCCCAAGAATATTGCCTTCTCGGTTGCAAATGCCAGCTATTGAACCCTTTGAGCCATTAGGATTAGAATCCTCAGAAAGCTCTCCTCTTCCATCGCAATACCTGAAAACAATCTGATTATTCTCCTCCAGGCTCTCTATAGTTTCATCATCCGCATAATAGTTTCCTTCTATATGAGCAATGGGAATACTTAGAACCTGCCCCTGCTGGCAAAGATAGGTGTAAGGAACACTATTATTCTCCACCCTAATATTCACGAATTTGCAAATAAAATTAAGGGTCTTGTTCCTGAGCATTGCTCCCGGCAGAAGTCCAGCTTCCAGAAGAACCTGAAAGCCATTACAAATACCGATAACAAATCCACCTTTTTTGGCAAATTTTTCTATTGACTTCATTATAGGAGAAAACCTGGCAATTGCTCCGGTACGTAAATAATCGCCATAAGAGAAGCCACCCGGCAAAATAAGACAATCATAACCGCTTAAATTTTTTTCTTTATGCCAGATAAAACTGACCTCTTTTTGCAAAATATTTCTTAACACATAATAACAATCATAATCACAATTAGACCCAGGAAAGACTACCACCCCAAATCTCATTCCTTATCCCTTATCTAGCCTTTAGCGCGTAGCGTTTAGTTTTTCTAAAACCGTCTTTCTCTCCGTTATTTCTTCTCCACTATACGCTCTACGCCACACGCTATCCGCTGTCCT
This sequence comes from Candidatus Aerophobota bacterium, assembly GCA_030610725.1. GTDB lineage: Bacteria > Aerophobota > Aerophobia > Aerophobales > AE-B3A > AE-B3A. Next base: position 3,182 of record JAUWRE010000132.1, read on the forward strand.
TCTCTATTTCATATCTATAATTCTCAATAACTGGATTGGCCAGGAGCTTGTCACACATCTCCTCTATATCTTTCCCCGCCTCTTCCCTGCTTTTCGAATTCAGCTCCATCTGGATATACTTGCCCAATCGAATATTAGCTATACCCTGGTAACCCAATGACTCAAGGGCACCTTTTATAGTTATCCCTTGGGGATCGACTACACCGTTCTTTAAAGTAACAAAGATTTTAACTCGCAGCACCTTATGCCCCTTTGTAAATATTCAGTGAACCACGTCATTACGAGCGTGAGCAAAGCAATCTAATTCTTCATCACAGATTGCCACGTCGCCCTGAAGGCTTTCAGGACTCCTCGCAATGACAGAAAAAAACGTATTTCACTGAGCATTTACACTGAGTATTTACGATCTTCGGGCTGGTCATTGCGAAGCCGAAGAAACCTCGGTTTTATCGCTCGGAACAAGCTCCCCAATTTCTTGTTATTATTCTACCATAATTTATTGAACCTGACAACTTCTTGATTCAGACTTTACCGATGGCTGTCTTACCCTCCATTCGCAGTTGTTCCCTCTTAACTTAGCCTTTTTAGATGAATCATCAAAATAGAAATGGCAGCCGGAGTGATACCAGAAATACGAGAGGCCTGTCCCAGCGAATGTGGCTTTATTTTAGAGAGCTTTTCCTTAACCTCTGAGGAAAGGCTGGTAATGCTTTGAAAATCAAAGTTAGGAGGAATCTTCAAATTCTCCATCTTTTTGAATTTTTCCACCTGCTGCAGCTCTCTTTCAATATATCCATCGTACATAATTTGAATCTCTACCTGGCGAGCTGTCTCTCTTTCCACCGTACAGCTCTTCTTATCCAGGCTTTTCAGCTTTTCATAGGTAACCTCAGGACGCCTGAGAAGTCCCCTTAAGCTAAGAGGAGCTTTTATCGGTTTTGTGCCTAGTTGGACAAGCTTCTTATTTGCTTCTTGAGTAGGAAAAATCTTACTTGAGCCAAGCCTATCCA
>JAUWRE010000074.1 GCA_030610725.1 Candidatus Aerophobota bacterium
TTCTCTTTCTCTTCTTTTTAACTCTTCCTTGGCTCCTTTAATGGTTAATTTCTTTTTATATAATAAGCTCTTTATCCAGAGAATTAACTCAACATCTTTTTTTTGATAACGTCTATGACCACCTCGAGTCCTTTGGGGATGAAGCTGTTTAAATTGACTTTCCCAAAAACGCAGGATATAAGAAGGGAGTTCAGTTACTTCGCTTACTTTTTGTACGGAAAAGTATCTATCTGGAATATCTTCCTGTTGGCCCTCTTTCTTTTTCTTATACAAAGAATTTATTCAACTGATTGTAGAATTTTTGTAATGGGGAACACACTCAAGTGTGTTCCCCATTATCTTCCCTTTTTTCAAAAAAAGATTTCTCTAAGCTACTGCTTCTTTCAAGTTCTTCCCTGGCTCAAACTTAGGAACTTTCTTAGCCGGGATCTGAATTTTCCCACCAGTTTGAGGATTTCTTCCTTGTCGAGCTTTCCTTTGCCTTACCTTAAAGCTCCCGAACCCAACCAGAGTTACTTTTTCGCCGCTAGCCAAAGAATCAGCGATAACTGAGGTTATTGAATCTATTGTCTGCCTGCATGCTCTTTTTGTCAACCCTGTCTGACTAGCTACTTCTTCTACCAATTCTGCCTTGTTCATCCTTTCCCTCCTTTATGGATAATATTTAAGCTCCCTTTAAGGGCCTCTCTTCAGGCTTTGACTTTTTCTCCAATCTTGCTCTCTTTGCTTCTCAGAAGCCTTTGTATATTATTTCTGTGTTTGAACAAAATAAAAAGGGCTGCTACTATACTCAAAGAAAAGTAAAGTCGAGCATTATTTCCCAGCCAGAAGACAAAGAAAGGGAGACTTCCTGCAGCCACTATTGAACCTAGGGACACATAGCGAGTAAAAGCTATAATCCCTACCATAACGAGCAGGGATAAAAGAAAAGGGATAGGGGTAAGCGCCAAGAAGACGCCCGCTGTTACAGCTACTCCTTTTCCTCCTTTGAATTTTAGAAATATAGGCCAATTATGTCCAACTATAGATGCTAATCCGCCTATTCCACCCATTACTTGGTAGTCAATTCCCATGAGCTGCGCAAAGAAAAATCCTAAATAAACAGAGACTATTCCTTTAGTTATATCTATAATCAATACTATGAGAGCCGGAAATGTTCCTATAGCACGCAAAACATTGGTAAATCCTATGTTCCCGCTGCCAAAATCTCTTATGTCTATTCCTTTAAAAGCTTTTCCTATAAGGTAGCCGGAAGGAACAGAACCCAATAGATAGCAGGCTATTAGTACTAAAAATATAAATATAATCATATTTCAAAAGCTTTTTCTCAATTTCTCTTTTGTTTCTTCCCCAATGAAATCTCCTATTACAATTCCATCTCTTTCCGAAGAGGGGAGAATGGTAATACTGCCTTTTTTCTTTCTAGGCGGCGTTCTTTTTCCTCCTCTCCTTACTTCTTCTTCTTTTGTTTTTTTTCTTTTTGTTTGCATCAGCCTGCGAACACTAAGTCTAATTCGACGCTTCTCTCTATCAATTTCTACGATTTGTGCTTCTATCTTATCCCCTACTAAAGCAATCTTTTCTGGATGGGAGACATACTGCTCGTCCAATTCCGAGACATGGATCATTCCATCTATGCCCGGTGCTAAATTAACAAAGACACCAAAATTAGTTACCTGCTGGACTTTACCTGAAATCATATCTCCTACTTTATGTTCCTGTATGAGTTCTTTCCAGGGTTCAGGCTTTGTCTGCTTTAAACCCAGAGAAATTTTTCTTTTTTTTGTATCAATATTTAATACTTTGACTTCCACTTCCCTTTCTTCTCCCAATATTTCTTTGGGGTGCTCTACTCGTTTATCCCAAGAAAGATCGGAAATGTGAACTAATCCTTCCAGTTCTTTTTCTATTTCTACAAAAGCGCCAAAGTCGGTAAGATGAGTAACTCTTCCTGAAACTATGCAGCCTATCTCATATTTCTTTTCTACTTCTTTCCAGGGATCAGGTCTTGTCTGCTTTAAACCCAGGGAAATTTTTCCTTTTTCTTTGTCAAGTTTTAACACCTTTAGTTTTAGTTTGTCCCCTCTAGAAATGAGATATCCAGGATCTTTTATCCATCCCCAGGAAAGGTTTTCTGGATAGACCAGTCCATCAATTCCCCCCAAATCTACAAAGATTCCAAACTTGGTTATGGAATTTACCTTTCCGGTGACAATTTGATCTTCTTCCAGGCTGTCTAGTATCTTTTTTCTTCTTTCTTCTTTTTCTTCTAAAAGTAAAATCTTTCGAGAAAGAACTATATTTCTTGACTTTTTGTTCAATTCGATCACTCTAACGCTGATCTTTTCTCCTATAAATTTTTTAGGGTTCTCTCTTCTTGTTAAGCTTATATGGGAAGCGGGAAGGAAGGCGTCCAGTGAGTCTAGTCTGGTTAGGAATCCTCCTTTTACCATCTTTTCTACCCGCACTACTACAGGCTTACTATATTTGAATGCTTCTTCGAATTTTGTCCACTCCAAACGGAAATCGGCCTCTTTCTTGGACAACAAAATATGATTTCCCTGACTTTTTGGCAATACGTATACTTTCAGCGTTTTTCCTAATGGAAGAGCCTCTTCTTTTTTCCCGTTAAATTCTTCCCAGGGCATAAAGCCCTCCGATTTTGCTCCTATATCGAGCAAAATCCCTTCTTTGGTAATTTGTACCACTTTAACTTCTATTATTTCTCCTCTTTTAGGAAAGGACAGGTTCTTACATTTCTGGATTATTTCAGCAAATTCCTCTGCTTCTTTCTCTTCCTCCCTTTCTTTCTCTCTTATTACTCCATCGGCGGCTTTGTCCAGAAGCCTTTCTTCTTTTGATTTAGACACTCTTTACCCCCCACTTCTTTTTGTATAATGGTTGCTTTTTATGTCTCATTTTAATTGATTAAGGAAAGCTTGTTCTTTATTTTTTCTATTGTCTCCATGGGGGTAGATGTGCCTCCAGTAAGAGCAATTCTTTTTATTCCTTTTAGTTCTTCTATGTCTAGGTCTTTTTCCTTCTCTATGAAATAGGTCTTTGCTCCTGATGAACGACATAGTTTAACTAATTGGCGGGTATTAGAGCTGTTATATCCTCCTATTACTATTACTGCTTCAGTTTTCTCGGCTAACTTCAAAATACCTTCCTGGCGTTCTCTTATTATTCTACATATAGTATTGAATGCTCTGCACTCTTTCCCTTTTCTTATTAGATTCTTCACAATATTGCTAAAATTGTCAAGGCTTTCTGTGGTTTGAGCGATTATTCCCATTTTTCTTACAGAAGGGAGCTTTTCTGCTTCCCGTTCGTTCTTGACTACACAAACCTTTCCATTTTTTACACTTGCCATTAACCCCTTTACCTCAGGATGAGTATGGCTTCCTACAATAACTACTAGATAAGACTTCTGGGAAAGATATTTTACTATATTTTGCACCTCTACCACATGAGGACAAGTAGCGTCCAGCACTCTTATTTTTCTTTTTTTTGCTTCCTCTATTAGAGAAGGGTCTACACCGTGGGACCTAATAACCAACGTTCCTTCCTTAATTTGAGATAAGTTCTCTATAGACTCGATTCCCTTTCTTTCTAAATCTTCCACTACTTGAGAATTATGAATCAAATCACCCAGAGTATAGATTTTTCCATTTCTTTTGATCTCGTTGAGAACTAATTTTAGAGCTCTTTTCACCCCAAAGCAAAACCCAATTTCCTGAGGAAGAAAAACTTGCATCAGTTCAATCCCTCTCTATGCAGAAGTCTCATCTTTTCTTCTAACTCATTCTGAAGTTCATCTACATCTTTTTTGGTTATTTCTCTATTAGAAGCTATATTCTTTTTTAAAGGCTTTCCTGCTCGTGCCCTTATCCTGGCCAACCTTATCAGTTTTTTTCCCCTGGGTAAAACCTTTCCTGTTCCCCAAACAATTATAGGAATAACGGGCACATCAGCCTTTAAAGCTATTCTAGCTATTCCTGCATGGAGCTGCCCGATTGTTCCATCTATACTTCTGGTTCCTTCTGGGAAAAGAACAACAACTTCTCTCTTCTGTAAAAGTTTCAGAATTTTCTTATAGGTTGTTCTATCTATCCTCTCTCTCTTTATTGGAAAAGCTCCTAATTTCACTATCATCCAGCCAAAAAAGAAATTTTCAAAGAGCTCTTCTTTAGCCATGAAGTTCACCCTGCGGGGAACAAGAATACCTAAAACAATAGGATCAAGATAACTGAGGTGATTAGAAGCAAGAATCGCCCCTCCCCCATAGGGAATGTTTTCTTTTCCTTTAATTTCTATAGCAAAGAAAACCTTAAAAACTACTATTGCCAATCCTCGCAGGATAGAATACCAGAAGGGAGTACCCTTCATCGGACCAGTTTTCTTTTCAATATATCTAATATTTTATTTGTTGTCTGAGAAATATTCAGATGAGTGTTATCTATAACTATTGCCTTTTGAGAAATTTTTAAAGGGGATATTTTTCTTTGGCTGTCTATTCTATCTCGGCTGGTAAGCCCGGCGGCTATTTCTTTCTTGTCATAAGAGAGATTTTTCTCTTTTTCTTCCATCCAGCGTCTTCTTGTCCTTTCTCCTAAGGAAGCTTTCAGGAAAATTTTTAGCTCCGCCTCAGGGAAGACTACAGTGGTCATATCCCTACCTTCGGCTACTATACCACCTTTTTTGCCTATTTGCTTTTGCTGAGCAACCAGTACTTCTCGTACTTCTTTTACACTAGAAACCAAAGAAACATATCTATTTACCTCGGAAGAACGAAGGAAAGAAGTTATATCCTGCTTATCCAGGTAGACCTTATTTTCCAGGTTAGGTCCTGGCTTCAACTGAATTTGTGTATTCTTAGCTAGCTCAGAAAGAGCTTTTTTACTCTTGATATCTACTTTATCTCTTAAAGCCTTCCATGTCAAGGCTCTATACATTGCTCCCGTATCTATATATAGGTAGCCCAATTTTTTTGCTAGAAAACGGGCAGTAGTGCTTTTTCCTGCCGCTGCTGGGCCATCAATGGCTATAGTCATCTTCCTATCAAATTGAGAGGAAGATTTTGTCCAGGGCTCTGATAAATCTCTCGTTTTGTTCTCTGGTTCCAATGGTTAGCCTTATATATTGAGTAAGATTATATGCCTTCATTCCTCGAATAATTATTCCATCCTGGAGTAATCTTTTTTCTACATAGGAAGCCTTTGTGCCCAGCTTGATCAGTATAAAATTGGCTTGCGTTGGAATGTAGGAAAGTTTCATTTTGTGAAGGTTAGAATAGAGATACTCTTTTTCTTCCTTTATTAATTTCTTGCTTCGTTCGATTTGATATTTATCTTTAAGGCTAGCCAAAGCAGCTGCCTGGGCCAGGGAATTCACATTGAAGGGTGGGCGAGCCCGGTTAAGCATTTCTATGATTTGAGGTCGTGTAATTCCATAGCCTATTCTTAAACCGGCCAAACCATAAATTTTAGAAAAAGTCCGCAAAATAATAATATTGTTTTTTTCATTCAAAAGATTTATAGTCTGAGGATAATTTTCATCTTCCACATATTCGAAGTACGCCTCATCAAAAATCACTATAATTCGGAAAGGAAGGTCTTTTAAGAAACTTTTCACTTCCTTTTCTCCTACGATGGTACCGGTAGGATTATTGGGATTGCTAATAAAGATTAGTTTAGTCTTGCAAGTTATTGCTTTAGCCATTCCTGGAAGGTCTAATCTGAAATTATTTAAGGGAATAGGGATAATTCTTGCCTGGCTCAACTGGGTGTCTATTTTGTACATTAAGAAAGAAGGGTCTCCCATTATTGCTTCTTCACCTTTCTGCAGGAATACGCGAGTAATCAAGGAGACAATTTCATCAGAGCCGTTTCCCAGAATAATCTCTTCTTCTCCCAGACCCAGCTTTTCTGTCAGAGCTTTCTTTAAGTAATAACCCCCTCCGTCCGGATAAATATTTATCTCACTGGCACACTTCTTAATAGCCTCTATGGCTTTATTAGATGGACCCAGCGGATT
>JAUWRE010000047.1 GCA_030610725.1 Candidatus Aerophobota bacterium
CTCACAGTTATCTCTTCACCACATTTATCACATTTTACGAAAAAAGGAATAAAGTCTCCTTTTATACGAGTAGATGTTGTTTTCTCCTTGCCGGAAAAAAGCTTGTTCCAAAAACCCATTTCTATCACCTCCTTAAAGATAGTCAGGGGGCTCTGCCCCCTGAAACCTCTGTCTGTCATTGCGAGTCTTCCGGAGGAAGGCGTGGCAATCTCTTGGGATTGCTTCGTCACTTTGTTCCTCGCAATGACAAACTAGTGCGACGTTACTACCATCATTTTCGATATAAGAATTTTTTGAAATTCCTGTGCGGCAAAATACTACATTAGTTCTACATTTTTGACAATTACCACTATTCTTCCTGAACTCTTACTAATATCAGATATATTTCCTTTGAATTTAACCTCTGCCCCCTTTTCAAGGCTAAGAGCTAATTCTTTTTGATTTGAGCTGAGGACAAGAGAAACATCATATCCATTGACTTCTACCTCTGGCCCGTCCATCTCTAGACGGACAGTATAGCTTCCATACCACTCTTTCTTTACATCTTCCACCCAACCCTGCCAGATGACTTCTTTGCCCAAAAAGTCTGTACGCCACTCTCTGAACTGGGCGTCCATCAGCTCAGAGAGTTCCTCTCGGAATAGAAGGAAAGGGATTTCTCCTTTCTCCAATTGGTCAGCAACCTCTTTATTAAAATTAGCTGTAGCTTTCATCATCAGATTCTTTACTGAAAGATAATTTCCTTCCCTGTATTGGGTTGCTGCTTCATCCAGTAGTTCGGTAAAAGTGGGCTGGCAGTAGGCAGGTAGTGCCACAAACAATAAAATAGGTATAATTAGTAGCCATCGCATTTTTGACTTCCTAAAAGTCAGGCGTTCGAGGAATGCAATCTGAGCATTTATCGCACCTGAACTTTCTCTCTAGAGAAAAAAGAAAATACGAGCTCCAAAAGTAATGAAGCCTGGATCTATATCCAGGGAGAAAACAGGTGATTCATATTGAGCGTCCAGCGCGAGTGATAGAGCTCCCAATCCTATCTCCCAACCTGCCTGCAAAATATAGGCCGGGTTAGACCATTCGGGTGTCCCTGAAGTCCAGTGAATGTAAGTTTGTTGCACTCCCACTCCTCCATATATTCCGCTTCCCAGGATATCCACCAGAAAGGAGATACGTGGACTGAGGGTAAAGGAAATATCGTCCCCTGGATTAGGACGGTAATTGAGACTACCGTCTAGCATAAACCAGGCAACTTTGGTCCGAACTGATGCTATATGGGATAGATGGCTCTTGTCAAAGCTGGAGATATCAATGTCCTTAACCGCCACATTATAATGGGCTCCCAGGCCGATACCTATTTTCGCCAGTGCTGAAGAATAGGCTAGCCCTGTAATTAATATTATCATCGCTACTATCAAACCAATTTTTTTTATCATAATCTATCTTCCTTTCTTCTCCCCTCTCGCTATCGCTCGTCCTCCGAAGCCCGGCCGCCCTCGCTGTCATTCGCTTCGCTCATTGCTCCTCCACTGGAGGCGCTCAGGTCGGCTTCAAATCCCCCTTTGGTCGTAGGAAATGGTTTATTTTTTACGATATACGATATACGCAATACGATATACGATTCTGGTGCCGAAGGGGGGATTTATATAAAAACACATTCGTGAATCTCCTTTGTTTCTATATTAGCTCGCGAAGTCCCGTTTCTGCCTGCTTTTTTTCATTCTCATAACACCTCACTAAAGACCATCAAATATCATAATTGTGACCTGAGTTGGGCAAATTATGGGCAACCACACATTACTCTATTCCGAGAATTAGCTTTTTCGTCCTTTTTGGTATCAGTCGAGAAGTCTTCACAATATCAGTTATCTTGGTTATGAATGGTTCTGGCAACATCCCTTTGAATTCTAGTTCCCGGTTGCCATACTTTTCTCTAAGCTTGTCTCTGCTAATCGACTCTGCATATCTGCAGTCTATTAGCGTTGGGAGTGGAAAGAAGGATACTGCGTTTTCTGCCACAAAGACAAAATATTTTCTCAGCTTACGATTTGATATGTAGAACTTCGTTTGGGAGGTCGTTAGAAAGTAGTAGATTTCGGAACAACTGCAATCACGGTTCAAGAGAACCAAAAATTTATTCTTAGTTTCGGTCTTGAGAGGGAGCTGGACATAATACAGTACGGTACCTTGACGAATTTGTCTGTCAAATGCCTCGTTGACAAGCCTCTCAGGAAGTTTGATCATGAGTTCAGACTATCGACTAGCTCACGATTCTCCTGATCCAATTCCATTAGTTCCAACATCTCGGAGCTGTTTGCCGAATCAGCGATAAATAGCCTATAATCAATCTCGCCATTCTTTACTGATTTGTATGCCAGTTCCTTATGAGTCAGATTTATTAGTTCTGGCCCACTTTGATTTCCATGCTTGTTGACAGTATAATCTAGAGCCTCGAGCTCCGAGTCAGAAAAAACCTCCAAATCCGGTTCTCTCTTCAAAACAAATACCGGATACCTCTTGGACTTATCCACCTGCAAAAATGTTTCAAAAGTATGTTTGTTATGGAGTAATCTTCGAAGGGGCACGCCGCATATAACATCATTCATTATGTCCAAACTCATAGAGGGAACTGGACCATAGTCTAAGCTGTGGTAGCAATCGCCCGTTACCGGTCTACCATAATTCATCAGATGATACTTGTCCAGAAAATACAACAGCTTGGCCGCTTTTAGCTTGTCCATATTTCCGCTCTTCTTAACGAAGTATGCGACCGCATTAGCAAACTTCTCTACGTCATAACGAAATTTAATGGCTCCTTGAGACTTCATTTTCTTCCCCCCTTTCGTTCAAAATATTTATTATTGCTATTATTCGGGCTTTTCTCACTCTCCTTAGTTGAAATCGTTATTTCTTCTCTTATCTGATTCTACCTAAATCATCGGCAATATGCAAGGATGACTTTGCCTATCTGCCCTCTGTATCATTCTATCTTCAACAGACCTAAGACTCGGAACCAACCAACTTTTTCCTTCTCGCCGAATATCACCTGGTACTTTTCTGAACAACCCTTGCCTGGACAAGATAGGAACGTACCATGCTCCGTGTCTGTAAAGTGAAGCTCTCGATCAACACATAGGTGCTTTCCGTTCTTATCCATAGCTCCGGATTCAAAGACTGTAGTTCTACATTTTGGGCACAAGTACTTCATTTTCCAAAGCCTCAATTATCATATAAAACATCGTTGATATCCCGTCCCAAACCTTGCGTTTTAGTATTATTAACTAAATATGGTCGGGCTAACCGGGTATCTCAGTACAAGGTATCTTCTTTACTTCCGTGATTTCTGAAGCATCTATACCCTTCGCTGTGGCACGCCATGCATCATCATTTATCCTTTTGTTAACCCACCCTTTTTCATTAGCATAGAATAGTTCGTCTCTTATACTTGGTCTGCCTGTTTTTTTGGACAACGCTCCTTCAGTAATACGCTCAGGATAAACATTTGCTAACTCTTTTATTATTCGTTTGACTATATCATGATTGATTGACATTGATATCCTCCTTAATAATAATCATCCACCCACGCCCCTGGGTGGGTTAGTTATTTATTTGCTACACTTAGCATTATTGGAGTTTCAACACTATCAGAAAACCAAGAGAATTATCGTGATGATTATGGCTGCGCCTCCTAGATAAGCACCGACACGGGTCCATATTCGGTTCTTTCTAAGTTCGGTTTCCACGGTACTAAGGCGTACTCCCATCGAATCTACTAGTTCATTAAGTTGCTGTAGTGCATCATCTCTATTATTGTTCTCTATGCTTCTTCTCAGGGCAATTGCGAATCTCTGTTCCCTGTCTGGAAGAACAGAAAAAGGCTCCTCAATCCTCTGTTGATCTACTAATTGCTCAAAGAAGCTAAATTTCTCCTTGTCAACCTCTTCTATCTTTGCAGAAGTCATTTGCAGTAAATACTCATCTAACAAATCGGCAATTTCTGTGGAGTCCAAACTAATCGATTTTTCTGTTTTAGATATTGCGTGTCGAAGAGAAATAATATCTTCTATATTTTTAATAAAGGCCAATTCCCATCGAGTATCTAGGTCTTGAAAAAAACGTTTCTTGGCCTTCTCATGACTACGCGGGGAGATCCTGTAGCGAAGTATCAAGAGGGCACCAAGGACGCCATAGAGCAGACCTACGCCTGCTGCTAAAAACGGTTCTACCCATGTCTCCATTGACTTCATTGTCTCCTTTGTTCATTTTGACCTCCTCCCAGTGTATAGCGTGGGTTGCCGCTGCGTTCCTACTTACCGATTATTTTTCCCCGGATTTGCTGTATGTCTTTGATAAACGAGCTCATTGAATCACGTTCGAGCCTGACGAACTTCAGGGCGTCCTGGGAACTCACAGCATTCTGGTTCCACTTTTGCATCAGATTGTTTATGAATTGCTCACCCGGAAAGGTCATTCGGTCTAAAATTAAGCGAAGTTTATAGACGTCATTTGGGGTCAGTTTATCATAGATGAAATCCTGTGAAAGGTAAATTGTCGTAAATAGCTGCTGGTAACTTCTATAGTTGAAATAATGAAACGCATTTCTATCTTCCACAGTTATGTCTTGTAAGGCTGCATCGAATTTCCTGACTAGCTCTTGCAGATACCTCTCATCAAAAGTGAATTCTTTGATGAGATTCCGTTCCAGAGTTTTTTTTCTCGCATTCCTTCCCCATTTGTTTGTGAGATAGAACAAGAGAATTGAGAAAACGAAACCGAGGCCTACACCACCGAAGGTGGCCAGCAAGTATTGCCAGAACGTCATAATCTATGCCTTTATCAAACTCGTCTTTCTTCTGTTATAGTGGTCTGCCTCTTTTAATGCCACCCACCCACGCCTCTCTCCCCCCTCTTTGCCCGCTCGCCCGGTAGTAGGTTGGTTTAAAAGTCTCCTGCAACTGGCTATTATCTTTTTTCTTCTATCTTAATTTGCCACTTTCCCACGGCGAAATGCTGCACAGTTTGAGAAGATGAAAGAAGTCTAATTAATCTTTCCATTAGGACTGAAACCTTACTATTTTTTCTCGTACATCTTTATTGCTTCAACTCCTAACGGCCATGTACGGTCATGCCATTCGATACAATACATTATGTCTTTAATGTTTACTCTTAGGTTTGCCCGGTCTAAATGAGGATGAAGATTTTTACCTTCTCCATCAATCTCTTTAGGAGGAAATTTGCTAATTTTTAACTTAACTATTTCTTTATCTTGATCAGAAAGAGCTCTGAAATCCCAAATACTAAGTACAGCGGTTCCCGATTCCCCCTCCCATCCAGTCACATATTGCAAATAGTAGGATCGTCCGTCTCTCATGACTAGCTCGACACAAAATGGTGGAATAATTTCTTGCTCTTTTGATTCTGCTATACTTTTAAGCCACCCTTGCATCCAATTCATTTTGACTTTCAAATTTTTCCTCCTCCTAATTAACTCTTTTACTCACTTTTCCTTGGAAAAGACCAATCTTTTTCGAGACCCTCACTCGAGATTTTTTCTAACTGTTCAGGAGTCAATTCATATTTCTCTGCCAACTTGTTCTCATTCTCATCAATCAGACGCCTCTGCATTTCAATTTCTTTTTCCCATTCCTTTGGATATTGCTTCTCAGCTTCTTTCATTGCTCGGTCCTCTATTAATATGAGTTCCTTCCAGATTTCCTTCCGCTTTTCTTCCGATAGACCAAATCGTTCTTCCGGCTCTGCACCAAGTTGTCCCAGCTGGCGCTCATTAATATTGGTGGTAGATTTCGTCTCAGCATGAGCCTTCTGCAACATCGCTATCCATTGTGCCATACCTGATTCAGCTCTTTCTTTCGAGGTATAGGCATAAATGTAAATGCTTGTGGGAGAATCGTGATACTTGAAACCTTTCCGTGCCTTAGTTGAAGAATAAAGTTGATTAAGCAAGTTTTTCAAGCCGGCTTCGGAGATTTCGCCTGAGACTAATACGCTCAACGTAACTTGTGTCTTAACAGGCGCATCATAGACATCTTCATCCAAAATAGTATATTTCAGAGTAGCCGACTTTTCTTGCTTAACTATTGGCTTCTGTATCTTCTGTTCACTAGGAGAGATGGTCGTTGTTATTGGCTTTTGTTTCTCTACATCTTTCTCTGTCGTGGGAGATATCACTCCACCGACAATGATAAGAATAAAGAAAGCTGCTACAGTTAGAAGCCATGGTTTCTTTTTCTTTTTTCTTATGGCTTGTACTATTAGCACAATGATTGATACTAAGAATCCCAAAAATCCAAGCGACATAAGGCTAATAGCTAGAGCTTCCATCCTTATCTCCTCCTAATAATTTCTTTTACTCTCCCTATTATTTTTAACTGCTGAATTCTTTTTGGATTTCTTGAATTGTTTTTGAAGTAAGTTTCGATAATTTAACAAATCGCTTTCTGATTTTTGCGTTCTTCGCTGGTGTTTCCATGAAAGGCTGTAGATAACATACCAAACTTTACCGCGTTTATATAAAGTAGCCATTATTAGCAGATTATTAGCAATACTCGTAAAATTCTCTAGAACATCTTCTTATGAACTAATACAGGGAGCGGGTGCCGAAGGGGGGATTCTTCTCCCCTCTCGCTATCGCTCGTCCTCCCAAGCCCGGCCGCCCTCGCTGTCATTCGCTTCGCTCATTGCTCCTCCACTGGAGGCGCTCAGATCGGCTTCAAATCCCCCTTATTCTTGGAGAATGTTTGTTCTTTGTTTGCGAGATACGCAATACGATATACGATTCTGGTGCCGAAGGGGGGATTTGAAAAGAGCTGTTTTTGAAGGCTCCCCTCTAAAGCCATTTTCCACTTCTATCTCTTTCTGGACAACGCTTTGGTGCGATTTTAGCGTGTCCGTTATTGCTCACTCCTAACCGTAATAATCCTTCCATTTTGACCCATATTTGACCCGAATGTATTAAAGAAGGAACTTCGGCACCATCCACGTGGACAATTCCTAGGCACCTGCTATCTATGTTATTCAACTATTTTCTGTTGCCTTGATTTCTTGGTTTCTTCAGCTATCGCGGGAGCAACATAAAGAACGTTGGTGAATTGTTTTAATAATTCCAATATTGCCTTAGCATCGTCTTGGCTAATAGGCTTGTCTTGCCCAGGTTTTCGGGGGTGTGCAGCATCATTACCAACTAACCTTACTTCATCAGCCCAACCGTTCAAATCCTTAGTAATTATTCTCTGTTGAAAAAGCCAATCTATCTGCTCTCGGAGCTTCCCCTTCTTGGCGCCCTTATCGAGACAACAGCCTTGGAGCGCTCGTCTTGCCATGACTCCGGTGGCTCTGAACGCACCAACACCGAAGCACTTCAGAGCTTCCTCAAAGTCTGTATGGATGGAAGGAGGAATTCTCTCGTCCGGGGGTTTAGGCAATGGACCTGGATATATTTCCTCTCGATAGTTACGTTTCAATTCC